>CAZZVZ010000235.1:1833-5674 GCA_964657655.1 Gammaproteobacteria bacterium
CCCACTGCTCGCCACCTTCTTTCCGATCTTTCCAGAAGTCGGCGCCAACTTCATCCTGATCGCATTCGTGGTCGTGAACCTGGGCGGCTTTGGCAGTGTCAGCGGCGCCTTCTGGGCCGGCATCCTGGTGGGTGTGGTCGAAGTGATGGGCGGCCTGTTGCTCGGCCCCCAGTACAAGACCGCCGTGGTGCTGGCACTGTTCCTGGCCGTGCTGATGTGGCGCCCGCAAGGCCTGCTGGGCAAGGCCTAGGCGCGCATGAACACCCGGTTCACGTCCCTTGCCCCTGCAGCGCTCCCCATGGCGCACCGTACCTGGAAGAGCCGCACTGCCATCCTGATGCTGTTTGCAGCATTGCTGCTGCTGCCCGTGTTCGTCAAGAATTCCAGCCATCTCAATGTGCTGATCCTGATTCTGCTGGCGGCACAGCTTGGTGTGTCATGGAATATCGTCGGCGGCTACGCCGGGCAGATCTCGCTCGGCCATGCGGCCTTCTTCGGCATTGGAGCCTACACCTCGACCATGCTGCTGGTGCACTGGGGCATCAGTCCATGGATTGGCGGCTTGTGCGGTGGACTGTGCGCTGCGCTTGTCAGCCTGGTGGTGGGATGGTCGTGCTGTCGGCTCAAGGGCCATTACTTCGCCATGGCCACCATCGCCGTGGCCGAAATCGTGCAGGTGGTGTTCGCCAACTGGAACGATGTCGGCGCATCGGTCGGTCTCACCATCCCGATGGACAAGACCGGCCTTGGCATCATGATTTTCGACGACCGCATGCCCTACTACTACCTGGCGCTCGGCCTTCTGGGGCTGACGCTGCTGATCAATCTCGTCATCGAGAAAAGCTTCATTGGCTATTATCTGCGCGCCATCAAGGACGAGCCCGATGCAGCGCAAAGTCTTGGCGTCAATCTGGCGCGCTACAAGCAGCTGGCACTGGCCGTGTCGAGCTTTCTGGCGGCGCTGGGCGGCACGCTCTACGCGCAAAAGGAGCTCTACATCGACCCGGCTTCGGTGCTCAACACCTCGCTTTCGATCAAGATGGCGCTGGTCTCGATTCTCGGCGGCGCGGGCACCCTGTTCGGGCCGCTGGTCGGCGCAGCTGTCTTGACCCTGATCGAAGAGGGCAGCCGGATGGCGTTTGGCGGCTCGGGCCGCGGCACCGATCTCATCATCTATGCAGTGCTGATCATCGGCATCGCGGTCTACTACCCGGTCGGTATCCTTGGCTGGTTTGCCCAGCGTCGCGAACAAAAGCGTGGCCGCGCTGCGCGCCAGACGCGCGTCGACCAGGAAGCCGGTAGCCAGGGGCTGGAGCAGACCAGCGTGTTTGCCGAACACGGCAAGGACGCGTCATGAGCAGCGTCTTGTCACCGGACATGTTGCTCGACGTGCAGCACGTCAGCAAACGCTTTGGCGGCCTGGTTGCCACCGATGACGTGTCGTTTAGCGTCGCGCGTGGCGAGATCGTCGGTCTGATCGGCCCGAACGGCGCCGGCAAGACCACTCTCTTTAACTGCATCGCCGGCTACTTTGCGCCGAGCGCGGGCGAGATTCATCTCAACGGCGTCTCGATTGCCGGCAAGCCGCCAGAGGTCTGCGCACGCCTTGGCGTGGCGCGTACCTTTCAGATCGCGCGGACCTTTGGCAGCATGACGGCGCTCGAAAACGTGATGGTCGGCGCCTTCCTCAAGTCGCGTGACGTGCAAAGGGCACGCGCGAGGAGCCATGAGCTGCTTGCCTTCGTCGATCTGGCCGGGCACGCCGAGCGGCCGTCCGGCACCATGACCATCAGCGAGCAGCGCCGCCTTGCGGTCGCGCGAGCGCTTGCGACCGAGCCGTCCATCTTGCTGATGGATGAAGTGATGGCGGGACTCAACCCGTCAGAGGTCAAGGAGGCAGTCGATGTGGTGCTGCGTATCAAAGCACAAGGCATCTCCTGCCTGATCGTCGAGCACGTGCTGGAAGGCATCATGCCGATTGCCAATCGCATCGTGGTGCTCGATGGCGGGCGCAAGATTGCCGACGACCGGCCCGAGGTGGTGTCCAACGATGCGGCGGTGATCGCTGCCTACCTGGGTGCCTGACATGCTGCAAGTCACAGATCTCAAAGTCAGCTACAGCGGCGTGCTCGCGCTCTCCAAGGTCGATCTCAAGGTCGAGACCGGCAAGATCGTGGCGCTGGTGGGAGGCAATGGCAACGGCAAGTCCACCACGCTGCGTGCCATCGCTGGCCTCAATCGCGCCGACGCTGGCAGCATCACGCTAGCGGATCGGAACATCAACGCCCTGACAGCCGCCGAGCGGGTGCGGCTCGGCTTGTCACTGGTCCCCGAAGGACGGCGCATCTTTGCGCGTCTTTCGGTGCTGCGCAATCTCCAGTTAGGCGCCTACACGCGCGACGACAAGACGGAGATCGAGGCCACTATGCAGCAGGTGTTCGACTGGTTCCCGATCCTGAAACAGCGCGCCGATCAACTGGCCGGCACCATGAGCGGCGGTGAACAGCAGATGCTCGCCATCGGACGTGGCTTGATGGCACGTCCCAAGCTGCTGATGCTTGATGAACCCTCCTGGGGGATTGCGCCACGACTTGTGACCAAGGTGCTCGATACTTTGCAGCAGATCAATCAGCAGGGCGTCTCGATCCTGTTGGTCGAACAGAACCTGCAGCGTGCACTGGCGATTGCCGACTATGGCTACGTGATCCAGACCGGACGCATCGTGCTGCAAGGGCCGGGCCATCAGCTGCTCAATGACGAAGGCGTCAAGAAAGCCTATCTCGGACTGTAAATGGCGCTCAACCCGCAACAATTTCGAAGTCAGTGCCGCACTGGTTTGCACACCGGCCCGAGCGCCGGCGTGGCCGACAATTTCGTGCAGGCCAATCTGATGATCGTGCCTCAAGACTGGGCCTACGATTTCCTGCTGTTTTGTGAACGCAATCGGAAACCATGTCCGCTGGTCGAAGTGCTTGATGCCGGGGCATTCGAGCCAGTCTGTGCCAGCGCTGCCGACCTGCGCTCGGACCTGCCCGGCTACAGGGTGTGGCGCGATGGGGTGCTGGCGGAGGAAGTCTCCGATATTTCGCACCTGTGGCGCGCCGACCTGGTGAGTTTTCTGATTGGCTGCAGTTTCTCATTTGAAACCGCGCTGCAGGACGAGGGCATTCGCCTGCGCCACATCGACGAGCACAAGAATGTTGCCATGTACAAGACCAACCGCGCCTGCGCTGCGGCCGGGCGGCTGCACGGACCGCTGGTGGTCAGCATGCGTCCCATCAGAAGCCAGGACGTGGCGCGTGCCGTCGAAATCTCGGGACGCTTTCCTGATGTGCACGGCGCACCCGTGCACGTTGGCGACGCGACAGGTCTGGGCATTGCCGATCTATTCTGCCCCGATTACGGCGATGCGGTCCGGATCATGGACGATGAGCTGCCTGTTTTCTGGGCCTGCGGTGTCACGCCGCAAAGCGTCGCGGTCGCGTCCGGTATTCCGTTTTGCATCACGCACGCGCCCGGCAAGATGTTCGTCACGGACCGGCCGATTCGAGCAGCCACGTTTTAGTCGGCGCGTGACGCCGAACAACGGGTTCCAAAACCGGCCTGATACACGAGCGGATCGGGACGGAGCTTTCCGAGAACGGCGTTCTGCCCTCAAGCACCGCCGAGATGCGCTACATCGGCCCCATCGTGCGCAACGATATTTTCTTCTTCGTGACCATGCTCGCGCTGGCGGGCCTGATGGTGCTCTTCGAATATCGCCGCCGCGCGCCGATGAAGATTGCCGCCGATGCTACGTCTGCGGACCGCCGCAAGGCAGAGTGGACCGCACGCCGCGAGA
>CAZZVZ010000236.1:0-5657 GCA_964657655.1 Gammaproteobacteria bacterium
CCCAGTATGGCGGGCAGTGCCTGGCGAGCATGTTCGGCCATGCCGGCGAGGATTTTCACATCGAGCGGATTCAAAGCACTTGCCATCACTCGAACCAACACTTCACCGTCCCCGGGGCGAGGCGTTGCGACCTGCACGAGTCGTGGCGACTCGCCAACCGCCTCGGCAATCACGGCCCGCATCAGGTGTGGAACTTCAGGCATGTCAGGGTTCAGCTCGCTCCGTAGGAGCGAGTTAATGTACTGCGTTGCAGATCTGGATAGAATCACCTAAGCTGACAATGGTTGATTACGGAAACTGCAACGATGGACCGGTTCGACGCCATGCGGGCTTTCGTGGCCGCGATCGATCGGGGCTCGCTGGCCTCGGCTGCCCGCGCGCTCGGGTGCTCGCCCGCAACAGTGACGCGTGCGATCGCGCTGCTCGAGCGCCGTCTCGCGATGCCGCTCATGCATCGAACCACGCGGGCACTCCGCTTGACACAATTCGGGGAAAGCTACCTTACAACTTGTCGGGAGGTACTCGCGGCGCTCGACATCGCAGAGCGGGGCGCGGCGGCCGAGCAGGAGAAGCCGAGTGGGTTGTTGACGATCACCGCGCCACTCCGGTTTGGACAGCTTCACGTGAGACCTGTGCTAGACGCCTTCCTGGACGCCAATCCCTCGGTGCGTGCGCGATTGCTGTTGCTCGATCGGGTCGCGAATCTGGTTGAAGAAGGAATTGATGTCGCGGTACGCCTCGCGCATCTGCCGGATTCGACCATGGTGGCAACCCGCGTGGGAGAGGTACGGCGCATCCTATGTGCCGCACCCACGTACATTGAGCGATGCGGACTTCCCGAGACGCCCGCAGGGCTTCGCGAACACGCATGCATTATGGAGCGAGATGGAGCGGAGACCGAACTGTGGCGGTTTGCGTCTGCGCCCGGAAAGCCCTTGCTGCCGATATCCATTCAGCCCAGACTTGTGGTCAATTCTGCCGCTGTCGCAGTAGATTCCGCGGTAGCGGGACATGGCATCACGAGAGTCATGTCCTATCAGGCGGCGGCGGCGGTGTCGACCGGCAAATTGGTCGTGCTGTTGACACAACATGAGCCCCCTCCGATCCCGGTTCACCTGCTGCTGCCTTCTGCCCGCTCCAAAACAATGAAGCAGCGGGCCTTCGTCGCTTTCGCAGCACCGCTCCTGCGTCGCGACCTTGACAGAGCTGCGAATCAGATAGGCCGTATCAATTCTGGCCGTCGCTAGACTGCGAGGGACGTTGTCGCGGCTCGGCTACGGCTGCCTTCAACGGCTCCAGATTTCGATCTTATGGCCATCAGCATTTGCTGAAACGGTTGCACGCAAGCTAGTGACGCTTCCGATCGGCGCTTTGCGCTGTTTCTTGAGGGGCTGGCTTCGGCCGACGTGCGACCCGACGAGGCAGCGCAAGGTAACTTCGTTGCTTGCGTCAACGAGTCGCTGCGCAATTGCGGTGTCGAGCTGCGGCCTCATTTGGCTCAGCGCCGATCTCTTCATGCACCGGGCTTGAAATGATTCAGAAGGTCTTGGCACTGTCAGCGCCGGGCTTGGTAACATGCGGCCCATGTCACTCTTACCACTCGGCTTCGCGGACGTCTGCGCGGCTGCAGAGCGCATCGCGCCTGCTGCACATCGCACGCCTGTGCTCACCTCCGCCACGCTCGATCAGGAGCTGGGCGCCACAGTTTTTGTGAAGGCCGAGAACTTCCAGCGCATGGGCGCATTCAAGTTTCGCGGCGCCTTCAATGCCCTCTCGCAATTCGATGCGGGTCAGCGCAAGCGTGGCGTGGTCGCGTTCTCGTCGGGTAATCATGCCCAGGCGGTCGCTCTGGCCGCACGCATGCTCGACATGCCAGCCACCATCGTGATGCCGCATGACGCGCCACCCAACAAGCTCGCTGCAACGCGCGGCTACGGTGCCACAGTGCAGTGCTATGACCGCTTCAAAGAGGATCGCGAAGCAATCGCCAAGGCTCTTGCCGAAGGCCAGGGCATGACACTGATTCCACCCTATGACCATGCCGACGTGATTGCAGGGCAGGGAACGGCTGCCAAGGAACTGATCGAGGAGGTCGGCCCTCTCGATGCGCTGTTCGTGTGCCTGGGCGGTGGCGGACTGCTGGCGGGCTCGGCGCTTTCTGCGCGCGCGCTGTGTCCTGAAGTCAGCATCTACGGCGTCGAGCCAGAAGCAGGCAACGATGGCCAGCAGTCGTTTCGCAGCGGCCAGATCGTGCACATCGAAACACCGGTGACCATCGCTGACGGGGCCCAGACCCAGCACCTGGGGCAGATCACCTTTCCCATCATCCGGCGTGAGGTGACCGACATTCATACGGTCAGCGACCAGGAGCTGATCGCCTCGATGATGTTTTGTGCGGCGCGCATGAAGATCGTGGTCGAGCCGACCGGCGTCCTCGCACTCGCAGGCGCGCGCAAACACGCCGCGGCGCTCAAGGGTCAGCGTGTTGGCGTCATCATCAGCGGCGGTAACGTCGATCTCACTCGCTTCGCGCAGCTAATCGCGAACGCCTAGCATTGCGGGCCGCGTTCAACGCTATAGTTGCGCTATTGCATGGCCCAGATATGCTTTTGCCCGGAACACTGAAAGAGACGATTGGATCAGAGCGCAGCTGACGTGGTTTTCATGCGGGAGGCCTTGAACCAGGCACAAAATGCCCTGGTGATGGGCGAGGTGCCGGTAGGCGCTGTGATCGTCAAGGATCAGCAGGTGATCGCGACCGGCTACAACCAGCCGGTCGGCACACACGATCCGACCTCGCATGCCGAAATCAATGCGTTGCGCCAGGCGGCGCAGCAGCTTGGTAACTACCGGCTGCCCGAGTGCGAGCTGTACGTCACGCTCGAGCCATGCGCCATGTGTGTCGGCGCCATGCTGCACGCCCGCCTCAAGCGGGTTGTGTTTGGCGCATTCGATCCGAAAACAGGCGCCGCCGGCAGTGTCCTTGACCTGTTTGCTGAAGCCTCGCTCAATCATCAAACCGAGGTCGAGGGCGGCGTACTGGCAGATCCGTGTGGCAGCATGCTGCGCGACTTCTTTGCGGCCCGGCGCCGCGCCGTGGCACAAAGCGCACATGCCGGGGCGATTGAGGTGGTTGACACCAACCCTGTTCCTGATCCTGAGACCACGGTCGTGATTGAAGTCGGATTCGCAGAATGGAACGCAATCAAGAAGTAACCAAGTCGCTGCAGTCGGTCGCGTTCATCGGCTTGTCAGGCCGTGAGCCGCGTATCGAGGTGCTGGCGCGTGCGCGCGATTACTTCGAACGAGGCGGTGCCCGCGTCACCAGCCTGCCGGCGGCCGATGCCAGTGTGCAGCGGTTTACGGCGCGACCTGAAGAGCGCGTCGCTGCGCTGTCGCAACTGGTGCAGGACCCGAGCGTCGAACTGCTGCTGTCGCTGCGCGGCGGCTACGGCCTCAGTCAGATTCTGCCCATGATCGATTTTGATGCACTCGCCGCTGCGGTCAGCCAGCGCGGCCTGATGCTGTGCGGCTACTCCGATTTCACCGCGCTTTCGCTGGCCCTGCTGGCCAAGACCGGCGCGGTCAGTTACGCGGGACCAAGCGCTGTGTCGTTTGGCGCCGAGCAACTCGATCCGTTTACCGAAGCGCGCTTTTGGCAGGCGCAGCAAGGCGCACTCGAGCCCCTCGAATTTGCAACGGACGCAGGCCGCAGCGAGGCTCGGGGAATTCTCTGGGGCGGCAACCTCACCATGCTGGTGTCCCTGCTCGGCACGCCATACTTTCCCGACATTGATGGTGGCATCTTGTTTGTCGAGGACGTCAACGAGCATCCCTACCGGGTCGAGCGCATGCTGCTGCAGCTGTTTTACGCCGGTGTGCTGTCGCGCCAGAAGGCACTGCTGCTCGGTCAGTTCAGCAACTATCGCCTGTCGGAGTACGACGCCGGCTACGACCTGCCCAATGCCATCGAAACCCTCAAGGGTCGGCGCGCCTGTCCAATTGTCGCGGGCCTGCCTTTTGGTCATGTCCCGCATCAAGCGACCTTGCCGGTCGGCATGCAAGTTGAGCTTTTTGTCGAACGCGGCACGGCGCGTCTTGCGTTTTTGGCGTCGAAGCCCAGCGCCATAAAGGACCTGCATGCCATCGGTTGAAGCCAACGGCCTGCTGTTTGAGGTCGAGCTGGCAGGCCCTGCTGATGCGCCGGTGGTGCTCCTGGTGATGGGTCTTGGGATGCAAAAGACCGCCTGGCCGGCGACTTTGCTGGCGGCGCTGCAAAAGGGCGGCTTTCGAACCCTGATCTTCGATCAACGGGACACCGGGCTGTCCTCGAAGATCGATGCCGCCGGCCGGCCCAACATCATCTGGGCGAGCATCAAGCAGCGCCTCGGAATGACCGTGCGTGCGCCGTATCGCATCGCCGATATGGCAGCAGACGCCATGGCGATCGCAAGTGCGCTCGGCATCGAGCGCTACCATCTGGTGGGCGCATCGATGGGGGGCATGATCGGCCAGCATCTGGCGGCATCGGCCCCTGCCGGCCTGCTGTCACTGTGTCTCATCATGTCGACCAGTGGCGCCCCGGGACTTCCCGCGGCACGGCGCGAGGTGATGCGCGTCATGATGGAAAGAATGCCTGGCAACGCCGACGAGGACGCGCTGGTGGCGCGCTACGTCAAGATCTTCAAGGTGATCGGCAGTCCCGATTTCCCGACGCCCGATGCGGTGCTCGAGTCGCGTGCCCGCATCAGCGTCCGGCGCAACAGCTCACCGGACGGCACCTTGCGTCACATGATGTCCATCCTGGTCGATGGCGATCGCAGTGCGCTGTTGCCGCAGATCAAGGTTGCGACGCTGGTGGTGCACGGTGTGGCCGACCCTCTCTTGCCACTGGCCTGCGGCGAGGACCTGGCGAGAAAGATCGCCCATTCGCGCCTGCTGGCGATCCCGGGTATGGGGCATGATTTTCCTGATGCGTTGATGCCCATGCTGGCCGACCATCTAATCGAGCATTTCAACGCGGCTGTTGCATGAGGCCATGGCCGCTCCTGTTGCGTTTGCTGCAATCGAGGAGTTCTTATGACCACGATGTCCAAGTCAGACGACGAGCGTCTGGCTCGCGCAGCGCTCCTGGCTGAGCGCATCTACCATGAAGCACACCGCATCGCAGCCAAGGGCGGAGCCGATCCGATCGAAGTGTCGGGACTGACCATCGCGATGGCGACGCTTTGGGGCAAGAGCGAAGTCGAAGGTGAGGGCGCCTGGCCGTCAGAGCCGACGGTGCTGGGACAGAACTAGCCCCACGCGCCAGCAGCTCGGGCGGTGCGCAGACGCTGCAGCAGATAACTGGCGTCTTCGTCGACCTGGTACAGATCGCCACGCGAGTGGCGCAGGAAGCCTTCCCGCTGCATATGCTCGGCGAACGCGAGCAGATGGTCGAAGTAGCCCGCCACGTTGAGCAGGCCTACGGGCTTGTCGTGAAAACCGAGTTGCAGCCAGGTCAGCATTTCGGTCAGTTCTTCGAGTGTGCCCCAGCCGCCCGGTAGCGCGATGAAGGCATCGGCCAGCGAGGCCATCTGCTGCTTTCGTTCGTGCATGTCACGCACGATGCGCAGTTCGGTCAAGCCACGGTGGCCAAGTTCCTTGTCGATCAGCTG
>CAZZVZ010000237.1:0-5643 GCA_964657655.1 Gammaproteobacteria bacterium
CGAGAGCGGATTGGTCTGATCCATAAACTGGCTCAACTGGCTCGATCCGAAGAATTCGCGGATGGCAGCCGAGATCGGCTTGCTGTTGATCAGGTCATGCGGCATCAGGTTGTCGGCTTCGGCCTGGCCGAGGCGTTCCTTGACGGCACGCTCAACGCGCACCAGACCGGAACGGAACTGGTTCTCGGCCAGCTCACCGACGCAACGCACGCGGCGATTGCCGAGGTGATCGATGTCATCGACTTCGCCGCGACCGTTCCGCAGTTCCACCAGGATCTTGACCACGTCGAGCACGTCTTCGTTGGTCAGGGTCATGTTGCCGTCGACTGCATCGCGGCCGACACGGCGGTTGAACTTCATGCGGCCGACCTTGGACAGATCGTAGGCATCCGACGAATAGAACAGGCGGTTGAAGAGGGCCTGCACAGCGTCTTCTGTGGGCGGCTCGCCGGGACGCATCATGCGATAGATGGCAACCCGTGCGGCCATCTGGTCGGCGGTTTCGTCCATGCGCAGCGTCTGCGAAATGTAGGCGCCTTGATCCAGGTCGTTGGTGTAGAGCGTCTGCAGATCCTTGACGCCTGCAGCACGCAGGGCCTTCAAGCTCTCTTCGGTCAGCTCGTCGTTGGCGCGGCCGATGATTTCACCGGTTTCAGGATCGACCACGTCCTTGGCGAGCACACGTCCCAGCAGATAGTCTTCTGGCACGCTGATGCGCTTTAGACCCGCTGCTTCGAAGTCGCGCAGATGCTTGGCATTGATGCGCTTATCCTTCGGCGCGATCACTTTGCCGGACTTGTCGAGAATGTCGAAGCGTGCGATTTCACCGCGCATACGCTCGGCCACGAAATCCCACTGTGCACCTTCGGCCATCAGCGAGAAATCATCGAACTTGAAGAAGTTCTCGAGGATCTGCTCGTTGGTCATGCCGATTGCTTTGAGCAGGATCGTGACGGGCATTTTCCGGCGACGGTCGACACGGAAGAACAAGATGTCCTTCGGATCGAATTCGAAGTCGAGCCAGGAACCGCGGTACGGAATGATGCGGGCCGAGAACAACAGCTTGCCCGACGAATGCGTCTTGCCGCGATCGTGTTCGAAGAACACGCCTGGCGAGCGGTGCAGCTGGCTCACGATGACGCGCTCGGTACCGTTGACCACGAAAGAACCGGTGGTCGTCATGAGCGGCAGTTCGCCCATGTAGACTTCTTGTTCCTTGATTTCCTTGACGGTCGGCTTCGAGGCTTCCTTGTCCATGATCACCAGGCGCACCTTGGCGCGCAGCGGTGATGCGTAGGTCAGGCCGCGCTGCATGCACTCCTTGACGTCGAACGCCGGCTCGCCGAGCGCGTAGCTGACGAACTCAAGCCGCGCGAACTGGTTGTGCGAGACGATCGGGAAGATCGACGTGAAGGCGGCCTGCAGACCGTCGTTGATGCGTTTGGCAACAGGCGTGTCTGCCTGCAAAAAACTCAAGTAGGATTCCAGCTGGGTTGCGAGCAGGAACGGCACTTTGTGCACGTTCGGGCGCTTCGCGAAGCTCTTGCGAATACGTTTCTTCTCGGTAAACGAGTAGGTCATGACAACTCCGTCAGGGGGTGACAGGAAGGGTTCGGATTCGGCGTCTCAAGTGTCAAACTCACCACTGCAAAACAAGATCGAGCGTCGATTGCGGAACACCAAAACAACAAATCGAAAACCTTCAACTTCGAGTCGGGGATAAGGCGTGCGGGGGACGTACTTTCAAACTCTTTACTCCTACGAGATAGCCTCGTGCGAGGCGATTACACAGGCAAACAACTTCTTTTAAAAACCACTGCACTTGCTCAAAACAGTACTGCGGGACCTGCCAACAACACGTGCAAAAACGCGACTGCAAAAACGCAGAAAACCCTAAGGCCAGCTGAGCCGGCCTTAGGGCTTCTGATGGCTCAATTACTTGATGTCAGCCTTGGCGCCAGCTTCTTCAAGCTTCTTCTTGGCAGCTTCAGCATCAGCCTTGGGCATGCCTTCCTTGACCGTCTTCGGCGCGCCGTCGACCAGGTCCTTGGCTTCTTTCAGGCCAAGACCAGTCAGTTCACGCACCACCTTGATGACGTTGACCTTCGATGCACCGGTTTCAGTCAGGACCAGGTCGAACTCGGTCTTTTCTTCAGCAGCAGGTGCAGCGGCGCCACCAGCACCGGACGGTGCTGCAACGGCGACTGCAGCAGCAGCGGCCGAAACGCCAAACTTGTCTTCCAGATCCTTGATCAGTTCCGACAGTTCCAGAACGGTCAGACCTGCGATTGCATCGATGATGCCGGCTTTATCCAATGCCATGATTAACTCCAATAACGATTAATGAGATGGTTGAGCTGCTATGCGAATGTGCGAAATATGTCGTCTGAAAGTACCCGCTTACGCGGCTTCCTTCTGGTCGCGCACGGCCGCCAGTCCACGCACGAACTTGGTCGGAACCTCGTTCAGAGTGCGTACAAACTGGGCGATCGGGGCTTGCATGGTGCCGAGCAACTTGGCGAGCAATTCATCGCGGGACGGCAGCGTCGCCAGTGCCTTGACGCCAGCAGCGTCAATCACCGAGTTCGGCAGTGCCCCGGCCTTGACCACGAGCTTGTCGTTGTCCCGGGAGAAATTGCTCATCACCTTGGCCAGAGCCACGGGGTCTTCACCGATGCCGTAAATGAGCGGACCGACCATCTTGTCGGCCAAACCCGCAAACGGCGTCTCTGCGACCGCGCGACGTGCCAGGGTGTTCTTCAGCACACGCAAATACACGCCACCATTACGCGCATCGCGGCGCAGTTTGGTGATGTGTCCGACTTCCAGACCACGGTATTCCGCGACAATGATCCCTTTAGCGGTAGCGACCTTCGCTGCCACTTCTTCGACCACGATCGCTTTTTCGGAACGATTGAGACCCACGGTCTTACTCCTAAAAACTGCGAGGCGATGCTCTGCCCTGCTTTGCCAGAAAAGGCGACCGAAGTGCTCGCAGTTCCGATAGCTGCAGGTCTTGTCGACCCGCCATCCATCTCGCTACAAACCTGTTCGGGACCGCCATCTGCGAAGGCCAGCCCAACTGCTGCCGATTAAGGATTGGGTCACCTTCTCCCGCTCCGCCTACGGTCTTTGACAGCAATCCGGCCATTCATCGGGTCCCTTGCGGTGACCCTCAAGCGTGGCCGGATGGCCCAAAGTTCTTTACCGGTGCTCGACACGACCTCGTGTCGAGCACTTCAAATCAATTACGCTGCCGTCAAGCTGGCCGAGTCGACCTTGAGACCTGCGCCCATGGTCGAAGACAACGAGAGCTTGCGCAGATAGATACCCTTGGCGGTGGCCGGACGGGCGCGATTGAGCGCCTCGATCAGGCTCGTCAGGTTGCTCTGCAGGGCAGCCACTTCAAACGATGCGCGGCCGATGGTGGCGTGCACGATGCCGCCCTTGTCAGCGCGGTACTGCACCTGACCTGCCTTGGCGTTCTTGACCGCAGTCGCGACGTCCGGCGTGACAGTGCCGACCTTCGGGTTCGGCATCAGGCCACGGGGTCCGAGGATCTGGCCCAGTTGGCCGACGATACGCATGGTGTCGGGCGAGGCAATCACGATGTCGAAGTTGAGGTTGCCGGCTTTGACTTGCTCGGCCAGGTCTTCCATACCAACCACGTCGGCGCCAGCGGCCTTGGCCTGCTCAGCTTTCTCACCTTGTGCAAACACCGCAACGCGTACCGACTTGCCGGTACCGGCAGGCAGCACCACGGATCCACGCACCACCTGATCCGACTTCTTGGCGTCAATGCCGAGTTGCACGGCAACGTCGATCGACTCGTCGAACTTGGCGTTGGCGGTTTCCTTCAGCAGCGTCAGCGCGTCCGTGACGGCGTACAGCTTGGTGCGATCGATCTTCTCGGCGATCGCCTTGGCGCGTTTACTCAGCTTGGCCATGTTAGATCCCCTCGACCGTGATGCCCATGGAACGGGCTGAACCTGCAATCGTCATCACTGCTGCATCCAGATCGGCGGCAGTCAGATCAGGCATCTTGGCCTTGGCGATGTCTTCAGCCTGGGCGCGCGTGATCTTGCCGACCTTGTCGGTATGCGGACGGGGCGAACCCTTCGTGATACCGGCAGCCTTCTTGATCAGAATCGTGGCCGGCGGCGTCTTCATCACGAATGTGAAGCTCTTGTCGGCAAACGCGGTGATCACAACAGGAATTGGCAGACCCGGCTCGACGCCTTGGGTGGCTGCGTTGAATTCCTTGCAGAACGCCATGATGTTCAGACCGCGCTGACCGAGCGCGGGTCCAATCGGAGGCGATGGGTTGGCCTTACCAGCTGGCACTTGCAGCTTGATGTAGCCAATAATCTTCTTTGCCATGATGGCTCCTTGAAAGTGAGTACGAACGCCAGTTCGTCGCGAGTTACACTGCTACGACTACTGCGGCTCCTCTGCACAGATCCGGCTACCTGCTCCGGGGCGCTGTGTCACGCCTTGCTTCAATCCGTCCTGCTGGCCTGCCGCGACCTCCCTACATCAGGGCGATCATGGCCTTTACAAGGCCGAAAATGCTTTCAAGTCAAGCCTTCTCGACCTGGCCGAATTCCAGTTCAACCGGTGTTGCACGCCCGAAAATCGTGACCGAGACGCGCAGACGCGATTTCTCGTAGTTCACTTCCTCGACGTTGCCGTTGAAGTCGGTGAACGGGCCTTCCTTGACGCGCACCATCTCGCCCACTTCGAACAGGGTCTTGGGACGCGGCTTCTCGACGCCTTCTTGCATCTGCGTCAGGATCTTTTCGACTTCCTTTTGCGAGATCGGGGTCGGCTTGTTGGCCTTGCCGCCGACGAAACCGGTCACCTTGTTGGTGTTTTTCACCAGGTGCCAGGATTCATCGGTCATTTCCATCTCGACCAGGACATAGCCCGGGAAGAAACGACGCTCGGTAATCGACTTCTGTCCGTTCTTGACCTCGACCACTTCTTCGGTCGGGACCATGATGCGGCCGAACTTTTCCTGCATGCCGGCGCGCTCGACGCGCTCCTGCAGGGCTTTACTCACGCTCTTTTCCATACCGGAATAGGCGTGCACGACGTACCAGCGCTTGTTGCCGGTCGGAGTCAGGCTCATCACCTCACCCGTCGCTTCGTTCGTGACCTCACTCATTAATGCCCCCACCCCAAAAGCCAGTCATACAGAACCAGTTCGAGGCTCTTGTCGGTTAGCCAGAGAAACACCGCCATGATGGCGACGAATGCGAAAACCACCGCGGTCGTCTGCATCGCTTCCTTGCGCGTTGGCCAGACAACCTTGCGCGTTTCCTTGTACGAATCCTCGGCAAACGCGAAGAAGCGCTTGCCAGGCTCCGAGGTGTAGCCGATGGCGGCACCAACACCCAGGCCCGCCAGTACCGCCAGCACGCGAAACACGGTCGCCTGGTCGGCCAGCAGGTAGAAGCCAGCAACGCCGGCCACCACAGCCAACAGCGCGATTACAACCTTGACGCGATCCATCGGCGAGCCGACGGTTTCAATATTTGCTTGGGCCATGACCCGACTTCCATTTCACCTTCCCGTTACCGGGAAACTGGCAGGGGCAGAGGGAATCGAACCCCCAACCTTCGGTTTTGGAGACCGACGCTC
>CAZZVZ010000238.1:0-2972 GCA_964657655.1 Gammaproteobacteria bacterium
CTTGAAGAAATCGATGTCGATGAAAAGTGCTGCCAGATCGGTGTCGAGTCGCTCTGATCGGCGCCATTCTTCGTCGAGCGCCAGGTCAAAGCGACGCCGGTTGGCAACACCTGTGAGTGCATCCGTCAGGCTCATGGCTTCGAGCGTCCTGACCGCCTGCTGCAGCTCAGCGGTGCGCGCGTCGACCTTTTGTTCCAGTTCCTTCACGTAGGCGTCGAGTTCGGCGCGCATCTCGAATGCTTCAACTGCGCGCTGAACCGTCAACCTGAAATCGGCGGTATCAAATGGCTTCACGATGAACTTGTAGATTTCGGCCTTGTTGATCGAATCGACGATGGCATCGATATCGACATAGCCGGTGACGATCATGCGCACCGCCGTCAGTCCGGCCTGGCACGCGCGCTCGCACAGTTCCACGCCACTCAATCCGGGCATGCGCTGGTCGCTGATGATGCACGCAACCGCCGTGCGGCTTTGCAGCTCCTGCAGCACCTGCCACGCTTCGTCACCGGTGCCGGCCCGCAGGATGCGGTATTTCTCGCCCAGCGCGGCCGACATGATGCGCAGGTTGGCATCCTCGTCATCGACCAGCATGACGCACGGCCGGTCGGCTTCCGGCTGGTGCTGCTCGGTCAGTGCCTTCAGCTTGTTTTTGTCGAACAGGCTCATGTGGCGAGGGCTTCCTCGAGCCTTGCGGGCTCGCGTTCAAGCGGCAACTTGACCAGAAAGCGGCTACCTTCGCCTTCGACTGATGATGCTTCGATTACGCCCTGATGCTTGTTGATGATGCCAAACGAGATCGACATGCCAAGACCGGTGCCTTCGCCCACGGTCTTGGTGGTAAAGAAGGGTTCGAAGACGCGTGCCAGCGTCTCTCGGCTCATGCCGACACCGTTGTCGGAAAATTCCAGCGCCAGCATCGAGTCCTCGATCCAGCTGGTGATCTTGACCAGGCCGGCGCGGTCGTGCGCGACGGTCGGGTATTTCGCCTTGATGGCCTGACAGGCGTTGACGATCAGGTTCATGAAGACCTGGTTGAGCAGGGCCGGCCAGCACTCGATCAGGGGATCGTCACGCATGTCGAGCTCGAATTCGGCGATGTCCGCATATTGGGTGCGCACCAGATTCAGCGTGGCCGCCAGGCTTTCGCTCAGGCGTGCTGACTTGCGCGCCGATTCGTCCAGGCGCGAGAACGAGCGCAGGTCCTTGACCAGATCGCGAATGCGCGTGGTGCCCTCACGAATGGTGCCCACGTGCACGGTCAGACCATCGAAGCGCCGGCCGATTTCGGCCAGCACTTCCTGGTCTGCGTCATCGCCGGCCAGCGCCAGCAAGAAGGCACGCAGGCGCATGATTTCTTCGGCCAGAAGCTGCGCGCCTGCGTGTGCAAAATTGGCCGGGTTGTTGATCTCGTGCGCGACGCCGGCCGTGAGGGTGCCAAGGCCTGCCATCTTCTCTTGCAGCACGATCGCCTGCTGGGCTGCCTGCAACTGCCGGTACGCGTCGGCATTATCGAGTGCGATGGCGCCGTAGGCACACAGGGTGCGAAATACCAGACGCTCGCGTTCCTGGTAGGCGTTCTCGCGCGGCGACTGGATCGACAGCGCACCCAGGATCCGGTCACCTACGATCAGCGGCCCGAACAGGGCGGTTTGCATGCGCTGTGTGCCTGGCATGTGCATACGCGACGGCGTCGCCGACACTGCATTGCCGAGCATCAGCACTTCGCGGCGCTCGCGGATGCAGCGTGCTGCGTTCGAGGTTGGGCTGTCGAGCGGAATGTTGGCGATCGGCAGCGGTCCGCCTTCTTCCATGCCAAAGCGCATGGTCAGACTCTTGTTGTCCTGCTCGAGCAGAAACACCGACAGGGTTGGTGCGTCGACCAGATTGCCGAGATTGCGGTAGAGCGCCTCGAACACACGATCGGTATTGAGGCTGGCGGTAATTTCCTGACCGATGCGACCCAGATGATCGAGCGTGTGCGACGTCTCGCTGGCGGTGGCTGCCAGCTCACGATGGTGCTCGGCCTCAGCACGTGCTCGCTCGAGCTCGTGGCGCTCTTCAATGAAGGCGAGACGCCCCGCAGTGGTCTCGCGGCTCAGCTCGCGTTCACGCTCGAACGCCTGGTTGCTGTATCGCAGGGCCAGGGTCAGATCTCCGGCTTCAGTCCATGCGTCGCGCAACGACAGCAGCAACGGCAGATCCGGCTTCCAGCCGGACAGGCCCGAACCAATGGTGATGCATTGCTCGAGCACGCTGATGGTGGCATTGGGCCATTCGCCCTTGTCGCCGGCGTGCTCGGGATGACGCTGATAGATCTCGGCCAGCGCCTTGTTGAGTTCGATCCGCTCGGGTGCGATATCGAAACGCTCAATCGCCTCGCGTGCCTCATCGAGCGCTGCGATGGCGCCCTCGGGATCGCCTCCCTTGGACAGGGCACGCGCATAGATGTTGAGGATGGTCACGACCGTCAGCGTCTGGCGGCCACGGCGACCGAGCTGCAGCGCCTTTTCGAGCGCAGTGCGCGCCTCATCGTAGCGTTCCAGCTCGATCAGGATACTGCCGAGATCGGAATAGCCGATGACCTTGTTGATACTGGTGGAGGTGGCCGGAAACTGGGCGATCGCGTCTTCCAGCAGTTCGCGGGCACGCTGCAGATCGCCGCGCTGACGCGCCAGCGTGCCGAGCAGGATCTGGCCCAGGCCAACCTGTGCCGGCCACGCGGCCTGGCGGGCCCGGTCAAGACTTTGTTCGACCCAGCTGCTTGAGCTCTCGATTTCGCCGAGGCTAAAGAGAGACATGCCGATGTTGAAGCGGTACACGATATACATGCGCACCATGCCAACACTGAGCGCCAGGTCGCTTGACTCGATACAGATGGCAACCGCGCGTGCCGGATTGCTTGAATAGGCCTGGCGAAAGCGTGCCGTGCCGATCAGGCACTTGAAGGCAGGGGAATCGAGATTGGCGAA
>CAZZVZ010000238.1:2982-5641 GCA_964657655.1 Gammaproteobacteria bacterium
CGGCTTCGAGCTCGCCTGCCAGCACTTCGGCTTCGGCGGGGTTGTCGATGGCATGGCGTGACACGGCCCATGCCTTGGCGATTGCCAGGCGTTCTTCATCACCGGCGTCGAGAAATACGTCGCGCGCGGCCTGATAGCTGGCGAATTCACGATCGGCTTCGCCCGATTCGAGCCGTAGCGCAGCCTCGACCAGGTGACCATCGCCTTCGAGCACCGGGTCGGGGGTATCAAGCAGCAGTTCGCGCAGCGTCGCGAGCTGTGCTTCGGCGAATTCGAAATTGCCAAACAGTGCCGCGACCTCGGCGCGCACCAGGCAGAGCCGACAGCGCGTCTTGTTTGTGGCGGCTGCAGACAGAAAACCCTGCAGCAGAAGTTCTTCAGCTTCGGCGGCGAGATTGAGCGCCCGTTCACTGTCGCGCTGGCGCAGGTGCCAGGCGAGTTCGGTCAGCGCTTCGAGTCTCTCATCGCCGTCGACGCTTCTCGCCTGGGTCTCGATGCGATCGAGTTCTGCGTCAACGACGTACAAATCCATGCAGCAGTGTCCAGGAAGAGATTGCGCGGATTTTCGAAGGTGAGGTGGGATGACCGCGCAGTCACACCCTGCCTGTTATGGTTTTTTGCCGCGATAGCAACAATTGTAGTGGAGGCGGGCGGGCACGCCCATCTGCTGCAGTGCAACAGGGGCGTTTCGTTGGCGTGTTTCCAACGTTTCGACAATTGCTTACATGGCGCGCGCTGCAAAACAGCGCGCCGGGGGCGTTCCAGCCGCTTTTGCCCTGCTATTGCTATTGACGCGAGATGGCAGAACGGCCCGCGCGCAGCGCGAATTTCTGGATCTTTCCGGTCGCGGTCTTGGGCAGATCGGGAACGAAGGACACCCATTGCGGCATCTTGAAATGCGCCAGATGCTGCCTTGCAAACTGCTGGATCTCGACTTCCGTGGCGCGGCCGTCGGGTTTCAGGACCACGAAGGCATGCGGTGCCTCGCCCCATCTGGGGTGCGGCATGCCGACCACCGAGACTTCCTGCACGCTGGCATGACGCAACAGGACGCCTTCGACTTCGACTGAAGAGATGTTCTCGCCACCACTGATGATCACGTCCTTGAAACGATCGCGGATCTCGACATAGCCGTCCGGATGCACCACGGCCGCGTCGCCGGTGTAAAACCGGCCGTCGCGAATCGCCTTGGCGGTTTCGCCAGGGTCGTTGTAATAGCCTTGCATCACCACATTACCGCGCACCGTGATCTCACCCATGGTCTGACCATCGTGCGCGACCTCATGGCCATCGAGGTCAACCACCATCAGTTCGCCCGAACTGACCAGCTCCACACCCTGGCGCGCCTTGACCGTTGCCTGCTCGCCTGCCGACAGTGCGCGGCGCTCGGGTATTTCTTCGCAGATGGCGATGAATGGCGCTGTTTCCGTCAGCCCGTAGACCTGCGTGATATGCCAGCCGAGTTCCTGCTCGATGCGCTCGATGGTGGCTGCAGCAGGAGGTGCACCTGCCGTCAGAAGGCGCACCCCGCGGGGTACGCCTTGGCGCTTGTCCTCGGGCGCGTTTGCCACGCCGATCAAAACCGTAGGCGCGGCGCAAAGGTGGGTCACGCCTTCTGTCTTGACCTGCTGGAAAATGTTGTCGGCATCGACCCGGCGCAGGCACAGATGGGTTGCACCTTTTGCAGTGGCAGTCCACACGAAGGTCCAGCCATTGGCGTGGAACATCGGCAGCGTCCATAGATAACGATCGCCAGGACTCATCTGCCAATGAGCCAGTGTGCCAAGCGAATTCAGGTAGGCGTTGCGATGGGTGATCATCACGCCCTTCGGCTGGGCCGTCGTGCCACTGGTGTAATTGATCGCAATCAGGTCTGATTCGCGGATCTCGGCAGCGTGAAAGGATGCCTCGGATGCAGCCAGGGTCGCTTCATAGTCGAGCCAGCCAGGCAGGCTGCCCTCGAGCGCCACGAAGGCCTTCACCCCGGGCAGCTCGGCGCGCAGGCTCTCGACCATCTGCAGGTAGTCGGCATGCACGCACACCACCATCGCGCCGCTGTGGTTGATGATGTAGCAGAACTCTTCCTTGTTGAGCCGGTAGTTGATCGGCACCACCACAGCGCCAATCTGGGGCACGGCGTAGAACGATTCGAGTTGCGCATGCGTATTGGGTGCGATGGTGGCCACCCGATCGCCTGGCTTGACGCCAATCTTCTGCAGCGCGTTCGACCAGCGATCGCAACGCTCGAAGAACTGTGCGTAGGTGAGGCGCAAATCGAGATCGACCAGCGCTTCGCGCTGGCCGTAGATGCGTCGTGCCCGACGGGCGAACTCAAGCGGAGTCAGTGCAACTTCCATGTCTCTTCTCCGGAACTTCTGCTGGTGCGCCCTCGTAACGGAGCGCATCTTGCTGTTGGCAATCTTCTCGTCCGATCGGATCGAACGCCATGATCACTGTAAGAGTTCTCCAACAAACCGGCAAGGCGGGCAGTGCGGTATTGAGCCGGCTGCGTGATCTGATCCCAATGGGCCTGGCATTCGGCGCGGCTGCCGTCATACCCTTTGTCAGCCACCTGCTGAGGCTGCGCGACAACGACGTTGACGCAACCATCTTCATCTTTTTCGAGGCGGTTGCCTTCTTTGCGGTGTTGCATGCGATT
>CAZZVZ010000239.1:0-5637 GCA_964657655.1 Gammaproteobacteria bacterium
CGAACCGGCCAAAACGTGGCGCGAAACGGCAAAAAGCCGGACTGTTCCCCGCGCGCCACTCCCTCAACCGCCAAAAAACAGCGCTGAAATGCAGCGATTCACCATCCCTGGCTGCCTGCATCTCCCTTGAAAGGCCCGCACAGTTCCGGCGTGATCCAGCCGCCGTAGAAGCCGCCCGCCTGCGGCGCGACGCGGGCGCCACCCACGCTGCATTGCAGATGATGCGGGTAGAAGGCGATGTGATCCTTCAGGCGCTCGGCGCCCGCAAGCGGATGTGGATAGCTCCAGCCCACCTGGGCCAGTTCGCCACCGAGATGTTTCAGGGTCCAGTACTGGGCGGCACCCTTCCATTCGCAAAACGAACTGCCCGGCGCTGCCCGCAAGAGCTGTCGGTCGACATCGCTCAAGGGTAAATAGAAGCTTGGAGGATGCGAAGTCTCGAGCACACGAAGCGCAGCGCAGGTGCGGGCCACTTGTAGATCGCCCCAGGTGATGATCACTTCACGCGTGTCGGACACAATCACTGGCGGTCGCGGATAGTCCCAGACCGACTCCTGACCCTCGCCGGGCGTTGCTGCGAATGACGGACGGCGGCTCCCCCGCCATTGCCAATGCTCGCGGGCCTGCTCGAGCCAGCGTGGCGTATCGCTCATGCCGCGACCTGTCTGCTTGAGTGCCATGCCCCGAGCGCGCCCAGCGCCAGTGCAACAGGCGCCAGCACCGCAGCTGCAGCAACGGCGAGCGCGAACGCTCTCGCATCCATGCCGGACGGATCCACCAGTCGCATCACGGTCGCCGAAGCAGACACGCCAAACACCCAAAGCAGCAAGGCCCAGAGCGCGCCGGAAAGAACAGGCCGGGGCGGCTCGCTGGCCTGGTATCCGAGGTAGACGAGAGACACCATCAGCGTCACGGTGCACGCCAGGTCGATCACGCTGATCGAGCCGAACAGCGGTTGTGGATGTGTGGTGTGGTGCACGATCGAATTGACCAGCTGCACGCCAAACACGCTTGCAATGCGCGTGACCCGAGAGGGTTGCATGATGTTCTGGCGTTAGCTGGCAAAACCTGCGTGGCTGGCGCGATCCGGGGCAACCCAGCTCAGGCGCGCAGTATCGCTTTTAAGCAATTCGGGGCTCCAGAAGCGGTGCAGAAGATCTAGGTTCAAGCGCTCTTCGTGAGCCTTGAGGAACTCAGCAAAGGTGGCTTCGTGGTGCGTGGCAAGAAGGCTGGCCCACGCTCTTGTGATGGTCTCGTGAAACAGACCCTTGGCACCGAACGCACCAGCCAGTCGCATGATGCTCTGGCGCACTTCGAGCAGCGCCTCTGGAAAAGGATGGCGATGCAACAGCAGCCACGCCAGCCTCAGGTGGTCGCCATGGCGAAAGGCCGAGGCCGGCAAGCTGCAGTCGGCGACTGCTTGCAGGAATTGCTCGTCATCAAGGTAGGCTGATGCGACAGTCAGGGTCATGCAGATCGATGTAGAGTACTGGCCTTAAAGCACGAGCATCTCAAGCTCTCGCGCGAAAGTAAAGCCGCAGCGGCGGCATTGCAGCCGGACAGCAGCAATCTCGATCTGCATCGCGTTCATGCGTCATGGGGCAGCGAATTGAATAAAACCAAACCCTTGCTCGACATCCTGAAGATCAGGCATCCCATCATCCAGGCACCGATGGCCGGCGTCTCCACGCCTCATCTGGCCGCTGCGGTGTCCAATGCCGGCGGTCTTGGGTCCATCGCAATCGGCGCGAGCAGTGTCGCTGATGCACGTGCCATGATCGTCGCGACCAGGAAGCTCACTTCGGCACCCTTTAACGTCAACGTGTTCTGTCACCCATCACCGACGCGCGACGAGGCCAGGGAGCGTGCCTGGCTGGCGCGCCTCGCCCCAATGTTTGATGAACTCGACGCGCTGCCCCCTGCCGACCTCAAGTCACCCTACACCAGCTTCATGGAGGATCCCGCCATCCTCGAGATGCTGATCGAGGAGCAGCCGGCAGTGGTCAGTTTTCACTTCGGGGTTCCCGAGAAAAGCGCCGTCGAGGCACTTTGCCGTGCTGGCATCTTTACGCTTGCGTCGGCGACCAGCGAAGCCGAGGCCGCGCAGGTTGAAGGCGCGGGCTTCGATGCGATCGTGGCACAAGGTGTTGAGGCGGGTGGTCACCGCGGCGGTTTTGATCCGAACCAGGAAAGCGGCCTTGGGACCTTCGCGCTGATTGCCTTGCTGGCGCGTCAGGCCGCGCGTCCCGTGATCGCCTCAGGCGGCATCATGAATGGCGCTGGCATTTCGGCCGCCCTGCTGCTGGGCGCAGCGGCCGTTCAACTCGGCACCGCATTCATTCTCTGCCCTGAATCTTCGGCCAATCAGGCCTATCGCGACGCCTTGCAGGGACCGCGCGCGCACGACACTTTGCTGACGGCTGCCATCTCCGGGCGTAACGCGCGGGGCATGCGCAATCGTTTTCATACGCAGGTTGAACCCGATGACGGCTCCAGTATTCCTGACTATCCGGTTGCGTACCACGCCGCCAAGGCGCTCATCGCAGCCGCTCAGGCCAAGGGCGTGACGGACTTTGCCGTGCAGTGGGCGGGACAGGGGGCGCCGCTTGCGCGCGCCATGCCGGCTGCCGCGCTGCTTGAGCTGCTGGTCTCGGAAATGAGCAGCGCCGGATCGTGACGGCAGGTCCGTGCAGTGCTCTTGACGAGCAGCCCAGCGCGCCATGACGCTGCGCCTTGGGGCTTCGTCAGGCGCTAGTCGGATGATGCAGCGCCGCTCCTGCGTGCCAGCTGTTCGAACAGCGTTCTGGCGCCATCGAAGGCGATCAGCGCTTCTTCGATGATGCCAGCGCCAAGCGACTCGCTTTCAGAGCCGATGCGATCGAGCCCGTCACGAAACATGGCCTTGAGTTCGGCCACCTCGCTGCTGGTGCCGAAATGGTAGAACTGAAGCGCCTGGTCGGCGTTGGCGCCGAGCACCGGGCGCACGGCGCGGCGCATCATCTGGCCGCCACTCAGGTCACCCATGTAGCGCACATAGGCATGTGCCACAAGTCGTGAGGGCTCACGCATGCCGATCTCGCGCAGCCTGTCGAGGTAAGCGCTGGTGGCGGCCTCAAGCTGGCCGGACTCGCGCCATTGGCTTCCCGTCAGTTGCACCAGGTCCGCTTCGATGGCGGCGCGGCGCGCCAGATGCAAGCTGGCAATGTACCGGATCGATGGATCGGCGGCGTTGCGTTGCAGCTGACGCTCGAGTTCCTCATAGATGGCGTGCAGGTTGACCATCATGCGGCAGTAGTCGGTCAGGCTGATCGTGCCCGCCATCATCTGTTTGACGAACACTGTATCTTCTGCGGCCGTGTGAGCCGCACTGGTTTTCGTGCGAAGCTGGCCCGAGAGCGACATCAAGGTGCAGCTTTTCTCGGCAGTACCATGGTGAACACGACTTCAGGTTCCACGTACCGGTAAGCGAGCGAGCCGCCGTGACCCGCCGAAATCTGATGGGTGATGTATAAGCCAAGGCCGAGGCCGGAGCGGTTGCGCGCATTGTCGAGCGATGACCGCTTGAATGGATTGAACATTTCCGCCTCGATCTCGGCCGGGATGGGAGCCGCAACGTTGGCGACGCTGACTGACACAGTGTTCGCGTCCGCGCTCAAGGTGATGCGAACCGGTGAGCCGACGTCGCCGTGGTGGCGTGCGTTGCCCAGCAGATTTCCCACGGCCTGTATCAATCGATCTTCGTCGACCTCCGCCTGCACGTCATCCTGAACTTCGGCCTGATAGTTCACCTGCGGATGGGCATGCGCAAGCTCACTGATCAGGTTGTTGAAGAGGGTCGAGATGTTGGTCACCTCTCTCTTCAGGCCCAGGCCGATGCCGCTTTGCATGCGACTCATGTCGAGCACATCGGAGATCAGCCGCTGCATGCGTCCGCTCGCAATCGAGATGCGTTTGACGACCCGACTTTCGGCACGGTCGCCGCGTTCGAGTACCGCGGTCGCAAGCGTGATGGAGTTGAGTGGGTCGCGCAGATCGTGGCCGAGCATGGCCAGCAGCTGGGCGCGACTTTGTTCCAGTTCCTGGTGACGTGCACGAAAGGCGAGATTCAGCTCCTCGAGCAGGGCACCGGCCAGCTGCACTGTGGGCTTTGACCAGGGCCGCGCCGCATCTCGCACGATCTCCTTGTACTCCTCGAATGAGCCTCGTGGACTCAGGCGCGGGCCATTGGGGCCGACCCTGACCAGCTTCTCGTCCTTGCCGCCCCATACGATGGTTTCGATCTCTTCGCGCCGCAACGCGATGATCCACCCCGAGTTCGCCTGGTCGAGGGGCAGCGCCAGCATGCCGACCCAGCATCCAAGCTCGCGGCCGAGCGCCTCAGGCCAGTCGCTGCGCCGATGACGCTCAATCATGTCCTTTGAATCATCAGGCAGGCTCTTTGCAATCTTGAGTGCCAGTTCGCTGTCGAGGCTTTCTGAGTGGATCAACTTGCTGTGCTGCACCAGCACGGTGGCGTCCGCATCGAGCAGTTGCAGCAGCGTGGCTGACTGGCCCGTCAGTTCACCGAAGATGTCTTCTGCATGCAGCACGGCGTCGGTCAGCCGCGATCTCAGCGTCGCGCCCTGGCTGGCAAATTCCGCCTCTTCGCGTGACAGCACCTGCTGCACCCTGGAAGAAACCACCTGAGCCAGGACGTCGCAACTCATGCGAATCGAGTACGGCACCGGATGCGCCGCCATGTGATGGCAGGCGATCAGGCCCCACAGCGCGCCGTTGATGACAATCGAGATACTCATCGAGGCCCCGACGCCCATGTTCTGCAGGTACTCGATATGAATCGGCGAGACACTGCGCAACACCGACTGGCTGAGATCGAGCGGCGCATCGCCGGGCATGCCGAGCAGCGCCACCGGCGCCGCGTTGACGTCGCTGATGATCCTGAGCGTGTTGATGACGTAGAGCCGGCGCGCCTGCAGCGGGATATCGCTTGCCGGGTAGCGGCGCCCTAGGAAAGGCTGCAGCGGGGCGTTGAGATGTTCGGCCACCACGTCGCCGCTCTCGTCGTGGCGAAAGCGGTACGCCATGACGCGATCAAAGCCGGTCAGCTCGGCGACTTCCTGCACCGTGCGTGCCAAGAGGGCGTTGATGGAGCGTGCCGTTTTCAGGCCGCTGATGGCCTGATGCGCTTTGAGCGCAAACGAAACGATCTGGTCGGTGCTGTGTGCGCGCTGTTCGAATTCGACAATCGTGGTGCCGGCAATCGAATGGACCACCACGTCGAAGTGGTGCCCGAAAATCTCGAGCTCCAAAACGCTGGTCGAAGCGTCCTCGTCTCCGCCGCGCTCGATGGCTGCTCGCACCTCAGCGAGGATGGCAGGTGCCACTGGCTCGAGCAGCGTCTCGACGCGATCGCCCAGCCCCGCCTTCAGTCCAAGCAGGGCTTCAGTATTTGCGCTGTACGCGCATAGCAATCCATCCGCCTTGAAGGCGAGCAGGGCACCGTTGGCTTGGATGCTTCCCGGGATGTGGATAGGCTCGCTCGCGCAATCCTCAAGCGACACTTGAATCGCGTGCTTGTCGGCAGGCTCTTGCATGCCGTCATTATCTCACGCTGCCCGGGTCGCCTTCGCCGCTGAA
>CAZZVZ010000240.1:0-5629 GCA_964657655.1 Gammaproteobacteria bacterium
AATAGGCCGCGTTGCCAAGCCAGGTCCAGCCGCCCTGCCCGCCGCGACCGGCGTTACCGCCGCCCGCGCCGCCCGAGTTGTACTGGTTGGTGCCGCCAGCACCTGGCAGCGCGTCATTACCGCCGCCGCCGGCGCTTCCCATCGCGCCAAAGCCGAAACTGCCGCCCGTCGCATAGCTGCCGTTGTCGTTGGTGCCCGAAGGCGCGGTTCCGGCCGCCGTCGAATAGGCCGCGTTGGTAAGGCCGCTCGGGCCGTACTGCTTGATGGTGGCGGCGTAGCCATCGAACACATAGCCTGGCGTGCCGAGCGTGCCCTCGCCCTTTGATCCGCCGGTGTGATCGCCCGCAGGATAGGCGACCGAGGAAGATGTGAGGCCGGCGGTATTGCCGGTCAGGTTGAACGCCGCGCCACCACGAAAGCCCTGGCCCACCACGTTGATGGTGCCAGAGAGGGTGGCCTGCTGGGCGATATCGAGGGCGAACACGCCGCCTGTGCCGTAGCCCGCAGCATCGACGTCCCAGGCGGCCGAGGTGTAATTGCCAAGCGTCGCGTTGAGCGTTTGCGGTACCCGGATCACCTGGAAGGTGCTGCCGGCGCTGTAGGACTGGGTATAGCTGTGCAGCAGGCCGCCGTTGGTCCCGGCACCGCGCACAGTGATCGCGCCGCTGGTGGTGGGACCTGCGGGCGAAACGGCAGTGACGTACTCGTAGGTGCCCGCGGTCGGGCCTTGCATCTGCATCACGATCAACAGATCGCCCGCAGAGATGCCGGTGGTGTTCACGGCACTCACGCCGTAAGGCGTATTGGACGTACCGGTGCGCTGGTTGCCGAGCGTGATGGTGGCATTGGTGCCGCCGTTGGTGGCGCTGGCACCACCCCAGTAGGAATTGACGATACCGCTGGTTGGAATGGTGTCGCGGCCTGGTGCTGCACACACCGCGGCTGCATCGACGTCGGTCGCAAGCAGCGCCGAGCCGAGCGAAAAGCATGCTGCACTCGCGAGCACAATACCTTGCAGTACCGCACCGAACCTGAAGGATTTGGCCTTGCTCAGGCCAGATGCCCTCGGTCCCGACTGCAGATCGAGGACACGCGCGAGAGAACCCCAGCCACGCGCGAGAACGCGTGCAGGGCGTTGCAACATCATTCTATTTATCCGTCCCTACGACGACTCATTGGCCGCCGTCTTCGATCGCCCAACTAGATGAAAGACCTAGGCGAGGGGGGATTTAACCTCAGGCGCGCTGCGATGTGTGTCAAACATCGTCAATCAGGTGAGAGTCCGTGAAGTCCTGTTGTGACCCCACAACAGGAAGTCATCACTAGCCAGGGAACACGCCGGTGGAAAGATAGCGATCGCCACGGTCGCAAACGATGAAAACAATGGTGGCGTTCTCGACCTGCTGGGCGACGCGCAGCGCGATCACCAGCGCACCGGCTGCGGAGATGCCGCAGAAGATGCCCTCCTCAGCGGCCACTCGGCGTGCCATGGCCTCGGCCTCGTTCTGGCTCACATATTCGATGCGGTCAACGCGCGAAGCCTGGTAGATCTTCGGCAGGTACGCCTCCGGCCACTTGCGGATGCCCGGGATCTGCGAGCCTTCATCGGGTTGTGCGCCGATGATCTCGATCGACTTTTTCATTTCCTTGAGATAACGCGAGCACCCCATGATGGTGCCGGTGGTCCCCATGCTGCTGACAAAATGGGTGATACCCCCATTGGTGTCGCGCCAGATCTCAGGACCCGTGGTGTCGTAGTGGGCGCGCGGATTGTCCGGGTTGGCGAACTGGTCGAGAATGCGGCCCCGGCCTTCTTGTTGCATGCGATCGGCCAGATCGCGCGCGAACTCCATGCCGCCGTCCTTGGGCGTCAGGATGATTTCTGCGCCATAGGCACGCATGGTCTGACGGCGCTCGAGCGACAGATGCTCGGGCATGATCAGCACCATGCGGTAGCCGCGGATGCTGGCCGCCATGGCGAGTGCGATGCCGGTGTTGCCGCTGGTCGCCTCGATCAGCGTATCGCCGGGTTTGATTTCACCGCGTGCCTCGGCACCGCGGATCATCCACAGCGCCGGACGATCCTTCACGGAACCGGCCGGATTATTGCCTTCGAGTTTGCCGAGGATCACGTTGTTGCGCGCGCTGATGTCGCTGCCGGGCAGACGCTGCAGTCGGACCAGGGGTGTGTTGCCGACCGTGTCTTCGATGGTCGGGTAGCGGCTGGAGGAGGCTTGGGTTGGGCTCATCCGGCTATGGTAGCGCGCGCTAGTCGATTGCGTTTTCGAGCAACCACGGCACGTAGCGCCTGGCGCCCTCGTCCACACTGAGAAAAGGTGCGGTGTAGCCCGCCGCCCGCAGCGCCGTCAGATTGGCTTCGGTGAAGCTCTGATAGCGCCCTTTCAATTTCTCGGGAAATTCCAGGTATTCGATGCCGCCTGAGGCGACCGCCTGCTCGAGTGTCTGCGGCGCGTGCCCCTTGGCAGCGCCAAGTGCATTGAGCATGGCGAGCGCCAGCTCGTTGAAGGTCTGGGCCCGTCCGGTGCCGAGGTTGAAGATGCCGCTGCGGGCCTGATCGAGGAACCACAGCTTGGCGTTGACCACGTCGTCGATGTAGACGAAGTCGCGCCGCTGCGTGCCGGCGGCATAGCCCGCGTGGCCACCGAACAAGGACACCCGGCCGCTGGCGCGGAATTCCTCGAAATTATTGAACGCGACCGATGCCCCGGCGCCACGCTTGTGACTCTCGCGTGGCCCGTACACATTGAAATAGCGAAAGCCTGCGACCGGGATGCGCAGCGAATCAAAGCGGCGTCGCATCACCTGATCGAACAGCAGTTTCGAGTAACCGTAGACATTCAACGGGCCCTCTGCATCGGCGCGTTCCACAAAGCCGGTGTTGGACCCGTACACAGCAGCCGAAGAGGCGTAGGAAAGCGGGATGTTCTGCGCTTCACAACAATTGAGAACTTCGAGCGTGTAGCGGTAGTTGTTGGCCATCATGTACTGGCCGTTGTGCTCCATGGTGTTGGAGCAGGCGCCTTCATGCAGCACTGCCGTGACCTGCCCGAATTCGCGCCGCGCAAAGCGTTCCAGAAACTCGCTCTTGTCGAGATATTCGGCGATCGCCAGATCCGCCAGGTTCCTGAACTTGTTGCCTTCTGTCAGATGGTCGACTGCGATGATGTCAGACATGCCGCGCTGATTGAGCGCGCGCACAAGATTGCTGCCGATAAAACCTGCCGCACCGGTGACGATGATACTCATCTAGACACCTTCTCGCTTGCCATGGCGGCGTTGATTTCATTGAGACTTGCAGTCGATGTGCCGAGCTTGCCGACCACCACACCTGCGGCATGGTTGGCAAAGTCGACCGCATCACGCAACGGCATGCTGCCGCCGAGCGCCACGGCGAGCGCTGCAATCACGGTATCGCCCGCACCTGTGACGTCGAACACTTCGCGCGCCTTGGCCGGCATGTCAACCCTCTGATCCTTCGAGAACAGCGTCATGCCCTCTTCTGAGCGCGTCAGGAGCAGCGCTTCGATCGACAGGCGTTGACACAGCTCACGCACCTTGTGCTCGAGTTCCTGTTCGCTCGACCAGCGCCCGACCACGTCGCGCAGTTCGCTGCGATTGGGCGTCAGCAGGCTGGCGTGCGCATAGCGCTCGTAGTCATCACCCTTGGGATCGATGAGGACTGCCAGGCCTGCCGCTCGTGCGGCTTCGATCATGCGCTTGATATGGGTCAGCCCACCTTTGCCATAGTCACTCATGATGACGATGTCGTAATCCTTCAGCAGCGTCTCGAACTGCTCGAATTTGTCGCGCAGCACCTCGTGGCTCGGCTGCGATTCGAAATCGACCCGGATCAGTTGCTGCTGGCGACCGATGACGCGCAGCTTGATGGTGGTCGGCAGACTTGAATCACAATGCAGGTGCGAGATGATGGCCGCATCCTTGAGCAGATTCTCGATGGTGCGGCCCGGCTCGTCGCCACCGACCACGCTCAGCACACCAGCGCCCGCGCCGAGCGCCGCGACGTTGCGCGCCACGTTGGCGGCGCCGCCGAGGCGATCTTCGACACGGCCGACGTGCACCACCGGCACCGGTGCTTCCGGCGAGATGCGATGCACGTCACCGAACCAGTAGCGATCGAGCATGACATCGCCCACGGTCAGGACCCGCACGCTGTTGAACTGCTCGGGCGAAAACGCCTCCATGGGCTAGCTTGCCTCGCTGCCGTTGATGGCCGCAGCGCCGCGCGCCGGACGCCCGATCGGCAGATATTCAAGACCACGCGCACGCACCTGCGCAGGATCGTAAAGATTGCGGCCATCGACAATCACACGATCCTTGAGGCGCTCGGCAATCAAATCGAAATCGGGGCTGCGAAAGGTCTTCCATTCAGTGATGATGACCAGCGCATTGGCACCGTCGAGCGCCTCTTCGGCCGACGCGGCATAGGAAAGCCGCGAAAGCCAGGCCGGCTGATCGGCAAAGTCGAGCGCCAGGACACGTTTGGCTTCGTCGACTGCGACCGGGTCGTAGCACACCACCCTGGCACCACGCCTGAGCATTTCGGCGATGAACACGCGCGATGGTGCCTCACGCATGTCATCGGTATTTGGCTTGAATGCAAGGCCCCACAACGCCAGCGTGATCTGCGACAGGTCCTCGCCATAGCGCGCCACCACCTTTGCGCCGAGTACCTTCTTTTGAGCCTGGTTGGCTTCCTCGACCGCAAGCAGGATGCGCGAGGGCGCACCCGCATCCTGGCTGGTACGTAGCAGCGCTTGCACGTCCTTCGGGAAACACGAGCCTCCGTAGCCTGCACCGGCGTACAGAAAATGGTATCCAATACGCGGATCCGAGCCGATGCCGGCTCTCACCAGCTCGATATCGGCTCCCAGTCGATCGGCCAGATTGGCGATTTCGTTCATGAACGAGATGCGCGTGGCCAGCATGGCATTGGCGGCGTACTTGGTGAGCTCGGCAGAGCGCACATCCATGAACATCATGCGGTCATGGTTGCGCTGGAACGGCGCATAGAGCGCACGCATCAACGAGCGGGCGCGTTCACCGTCGGCGTTGTCCGCGCAACCGATCACGATGCGGTCAGGGCGCATGAAGTCATCGAGCGCCGCGCCCTCCTTCAGGAACTCCGGGTTCGACACCACCGTGTAGGGCAGATCGACGCCGCGCTGCTGCAGTTCTTCGGCCAGCGCTGCATGTACCCGGTCGGCAGTTCCCACCGGCACGGTCGACTTGTCGACCACCACCTTGAAGCTGGTCATGTACTTGCCGATGCTGCGTGCCGCAGCCGTCACGTACTTGAGATCAGCCGAGCCATCCTCGTCGGGCGGTGTGCCGACCGCGATGAACTGCACTTCGCCGTGCTCGACGGCACGTTCAACATCGGTGGTAAACGAGATGCGGCCGGCTTTCTTGTTGCGCGTGACCATCTCGAGCAGACCTGGCTCGTGAATCGGAATGCCGCCATCGTTGAGGATGGCGATCTTCTTGGCGTCGACGTCAAGGCACACCACCTGATTGCCGACCTCGGCCAGACATGCGCCCGTCACCAGACCGACGTAGCCACTTCCAATAATGGTTATCTTCATTTACA
>CAZZVZ010000241.1:0-5619 GCA_964657655.1 Gammaproteobacteria bacterium
AGTTTCAAGACCACGCGCGATCCAGCGCTCAGGTTTCACAACGGACACTTTGTCATGCTGGGACTCGAAGTCAATGGCAAGCCGTTGATGCGTGCCTACAGCATTGCCAGCGCCAACTACGAGGAAGAGCTCGAATTTCTGTCGATCAAGGTGCAAAACGGGCCGCTCACCTCACGCTTGCAGCACCTTCAGGTTGGCGACCCGGTGCTGGTCAGCAAGAAGCCGGTCGGCACGCTGGTGATCGACGATCTGCTGCCTGGCAAGAATCTCTATCTGTTTGGAACCGGAACCGGCCTCGCGCCGTTCATGAGCATCATCAAGGATCCTGACACCTACGAACGCTTCGAGAAGATCGTGCTGGTGCACGGGGTGCGCTTCATCAGCGAACTGGCCTACTCGGATTTCATCCAGGACACGCTGCCCGCCAACGAATATTTCGGCGACGTGGTGCGCGACAAGCTGATCTATTACCCGACCGTGACGCGCGAAGCGTTCCGCCACGAAGGGCGCCTCACCGAGCTGATCGACTCGGGCAAGATGGCGCGTGACCTGAACCTGCCAGAACTCAATCCAGAGCACGATCGCGTCATGCTGTGCGGCAGTCCGAGCATGCTGGCAGACACCTGCAAACGGCTCGACGAGCGCGGCTTCAAGCCGTCCCCCCACACCGGCCAGGCCGGCGACTACGTCATCGAACGCGCCTTCGTCGAGAAATAGGGGCGTGGATCCGTTCCGGGGTGGATCGCCCAGGAACGGACGCAAGCGGCGCTAGCTGCCCTTCTTCGAGGCGATCACGGCGTCGGACACGCTCTTGGGCATTTCCGCGTAGTGCTTGAACTCCATGGTGTACGTGGCGCGGCCCTGCGTCAGCGAGCGCAAGGTGGTGGAGTAGCCGAACATCTCCTTGAGCGGCACTTCGGCGCGAATGATCTTGCCGCCGCCGCCTGCGATATCGTCCATGCCCTGGATCATGCCGCGGCGTGAACTCAAATCGCCCATCACGTCGCCCATCTTCTCTTCGGGCATTTCCACTTCCACGGCCATCATCGGCTCGAGCAGCACCGGGCTCGCGCGCCGCATGCCATCCTTGAAGGCCATCGATGCCGCCATCTTGAAGGCATTCTCGTTCGAGTCGACGTCATGGTAGGAACCAAACGTCAGCGTCACCTTGACGTCGACCACCGGGTAGCCCGCCAGCACGCCGGCCGGCAAGGTCTCGACCACGCCCTTTTCAACGGCCGGGATGTATTCGCGCGGCACCACGCCGCCCTTGATGGCATCGACAAACTCAAAGCCCTTGCCAGGCACCTGCGGCTCGAGGGTCAGCACCACATGCCCATACTGTCCGCGACCGCCTGACTGCTTGACGAATTTGCCTTCCACGTCGGTTGCCGTCTTGCGAATGGTTTCGCGGTAAGCCACCTGTGGTGCACCGACGGTTGCCTCGACGCCGAACTCGCGCTTCATGCGATCGACCAGAATTTCCAGATGCAGTTCGCCCATGCCAGAGATGATGGTCTGGCCCGACTCTTCGTCGGTCTTGACGCGAAATGACGGATCTTCCTGCGCCAGCCGGTTGAGCGCCAAACCCATTTTTTCCTGGTCGGGCTTGGTCTTGGGCTCAACCGCCTGCGAGATCACGGGTTCAGGAAAGATCATGCGCTCGAGCGTGATCACGGCGTCCGGATCGCACAGCGTATCGCCGGTGGTGGCCTCTCGTAGCCCGACCGCAGCTGCGATGTCGCCAGCGCGCACTTCCTTGATCTCGGCACGCTGATTGGCATGCATCTGCAGCAGGCGCCCGACCCGTTCCTTCTTACCCTTGATGGCGTTGAACACGGTGTCACCCGACTTGATGACACCCGAGTAGACGCGAAAGAAGATCAGCTGGCCGACGAACGGGTCGGTCATGATCTTGAAGGCGAGACCGGCAAACTTCTCGCTGTCATCGGCACGCCGCTCGACCGGCTTGTCATCCTCGTCGATGCCCTTGACGGGTGGAATGTCAGTCGGGGCCGGCAGATATTCGATCACCGCATCGAGCATCGCCTGCACACCCTTGTTCTTGAACGCCGAACCGCACAGCATCGGCACGATCTGTCCGGCAATGGCACGGGTGCGCAGACCCAGCTTGATTTCGTCTTCGCTCAGTTTGCCGCCCTCAAGATACTTGTTCATCAGATCGTCATTGGCTTCAGCAGCTGCCTCGACCATCTTCTCGTGCCACTCATCGGCCAAGGCCTTGTAGCTGTCGGGGATGTCCTGGTACTCGAACTTGACCCCAAGGGACGCCTCGTCCCACACGATGGCGCGCATCTTGACCAGATCGATGACGCCGGTGAAATGTTCTTCGGCGCCAAGCGGCAGCTGGATCGGCACGGGATTGCCCTTCAGGCGCTCCTTGATCTGCGACACCACGCGCAAGTAGTCAGCGCCGGTACGATCCATCTTGTTGACGAAGGCCAGACGTGGCACGTGATACTTGTTGGCCTGACGCCAGACCGTTTCAGACTGCGGCTGCACGCCGCCGACCGAGTCGTACACCATCACGGCGCCGTCCAGCACGCGCATCGAGCGCTCGACCTCGATGGTGAAGTCGACGTGACCTGGGGTGTCGATGATATTGATACGGTGCTCGGGAAAATTGCCCGCCATGCCCTTCCAGAAGCAGGTGGTGGCAGCCGAGGTGATGGTGATGCCGCGCTCTTGTTCCTGTTCCATCCAGTCCATGGTGGCCGCGCCCTCGTGCACTTCACCGATCTTGTGGTTGACGCCGGTATAGAACAGGATGCGTTCCGTGGTGGTCGTCTTGCCAGCGTCGATGTGGGCACTGATACCGATGTTGCGATATCGTTCTATGGGGGTTGTACGGGCCACGATGATCCTCTTAGGTAACGTCTTGTGCCCGGCGCTTGTGAACGCCGGCCAAAGATCGATGATAGCCCCCTAGATCGAGTCCGACAGCCGCTTTTCAAGCTGAAGACCCCGCCCGGGAGATGGCTATTGGAGAGCGATTGCCAGGCGAAGTTTCCGCGCGTGCACGGCTGTCACTGTGCTTGCGGCACGAGATGCAGCACGCCAAGCGCATGTTGCTCGCTGGTCTGACGTGCAAGCTGCATCGGCACGTAGCCGACCTCGACCCAGCGCTTTTCCATGTTCGAGTACAAAGGCGACAGCACCGAACCCGATTCACCGGTTGACTGGATGAAGACCGACTGCTCTGGCGCTGCCAGATCATAGATGGCGCGCAGACTGGGGGCATGATAGGCCGCAAACGGGTGCGCGCCCTGCCCTGAGCGAAACTGTCCCACATCGATGGTCTCGGAGTCGCCGCCTACGGGCGAGATCAGGTCGAACAGCGGCGCCAGATAGCTCACATGATCAAACGGCGCGTGCACGGAGCGCGCCTGGTGCAAGCGTCCCCACTGCCATTTTCTTGGATCGTTGCCGTAGTTCTTGGTCAGATCGGCCAGAGCCAGATCGAGCGCGTGTGTCTTTTGCTCATCGCAGGTCTCAATCGCTTCGGTCCGGCTGTCGTCGCACCAACGCGCCTGGCCGTCCTGGTTGTGCAGCACATTGAGCAGGAACACCGGGCGTTCTGACCAGGTTTCGGTAAACAGCGGCTCACCGAGCTTGTCTTCCTCGATCAGACGCGCAAGCTGCAACACCCAGGCATGGTAGATCGACGGCTCGACCCGGTTGGCGTCCATCTTGCCGTCCCAGCTGGCAAGCCGCTTGATGGCATCGGCTGCAGTGTTGTTGGAGGGCGCCGTCTGCAGCAACAGCGGCAGCAGCTCCTTTTCAGCCAGGGAAGTCTCATCGGCCTGCAGCAGCGCAAAGCTGCCAACGCTGTGATGCGCATTGGCGGCCAGCAGCTGCTCGATGCGCCGTGCCCGAAACGGCGGCGTCCACTCGGCAGTCAGAAACGGCTGATAGCCCGGCTCGACGATTTTCTGGTTGGCCGTCACGATCTGGCCACCTGGCGGATTAAAACGCGTGGGCAGCTGATCGAACGCAATGAAGCCGGTCCAGTCGTAGCGCGCATCCCAGCCAGGCGCGGGCGCCTGGCCCATCAGATCGTTGTCGGCCGCACGCACGGGAATGCGCCCGGGCGCCAGAAAGCCGATGTTGCCTTCGGTATCGGCATACACGAAATTCTGCTGCGGACTGCTGTACTCAGACAGGGCGGTGACGAAATCGGCCCAGTTGTCGGCCTGGTCGAGCTTCACGAACGCCGCAAAGGTGTGATCGTCGGGGCGCAGCGCCACCCAGTCGAAGGCCAGCGCAAAATGTTGGCTGGCAAGCGCTCCGAGTCCATTCTGGGCCGGCCCTGCGACGTCGCTGAGAAGTGGACCATGGCGCGACATGCGCACCGTCAATACCTCGTCGGGATGACCTTTGACATGAATCACCTCCTGGCGCGTCGCGAGTGGCTGCCAGCCGCCGGGCGTCTTGACCTTGTCGCCGTCAATTTGTTCGATATAGAAGTCCTGGGTATCAGGCGCGGTGTTGGTGGCACCCCAGGCGATATGATCGTTGCGCCCGAGCGCTACAGCCGGCAGTCCTGGCACGGTCGCACCGATGACATTGAGCCCGGGCGCGGTCACCGACGCGAGATACCAAAGCGATGGCGCACCGAGCGCCAGATGAGGATCGTTGGCCAGCAGCGGCTTGCCGCTTTGGGTATGCTCACCTGCCACGACCCAGTTATTTGAACCTTTGCCTTCGGTGAGGCCAGGCGGAGCTGCCTGATTGGCCAGCGCCATCGATTTGGCGAGGCCAGCCAGATTCTTGTACAGCAAGGTGTAGTCGGCCGTCGGCAGTACCGGGTCAGCCACGCCGTCATTGCCTGGATAGGGCGGCAAGAACTCGTCGATCTGCTTCTTGCTCAGATGCCCAGCCAGGCGCATGCGCAGCAGTTCGTTATTGCCGTTGCCCGACAGGTCCCAGGCCATCATGGTGACCCAGGAGAGCGAATCGACCGGGCTCCAGGGCTCAGGCTGAGGCGCGCCGGTCAGGATGAACTCAGGCGGCAGCGGGCCGCTGCGCTGTTTCAGATAGGCGTTCACGCCGTCGGCATAACGCTGCAGCACGGCTTTGGTCTGCGCGTCCTGCTGTAGCCACTGCTGCTCGGCATTGGCACGCACGCCGAGGGTGCGCAGATAGCGGTCGGTGGGCAGCGCCGATGGTCCGAGAATCTCGGCCAGACGGCCTGCCGCAATGCGACGGTTGAACGTCATCTGCCACAGGCGATCCTGGGCATGCACATAGCCGAGCGCAAACCAGGCATCACGGGCGTCGGCAGCATAGATGTGCGGCACGCCCTCGCGGTCACGGACCACATCGACCGATCCGGTCAGACCAGGCACCTGCAGCGTGCCGGAGATCTTGGGCAGTGACCACGCACGATAAACCAGACCCGCGGCGAACAGCAGCGCGATCAGGATCAGGAGGGTCAGCAAGAAGCCGTATGCGAGACGCGATGCCAGTCGGGTTGCCATGCTGTTAGTCTTCGATGCCTTGTGACTGCAGGTAGTCCTCGTAGCCACCGCCGAAATCGACGATGCCCTCGGGCTTGATCTCGATCACGCGCGAGGCCAGCGAACTGACGAATTCGCG
>CAZZVZ010000242.1:0-5587 GCA_964657655.1 Gammaproteobacteria bacterium
GTAGCCGCTCAGCGAGCAATAGATTAGGCCGGGATTGATCTCCCGCAGCACGGCGTAGTCCAGTCCGAGGCGCTGCATCACGCCAGGCCGGAATCCCTCGATCAAGACGTCGAACGCCTCGACGAGCTGCAGGAATTCCGCGCGCACTTGAGGCTGCTTGAGGTCCATCCGGCGCACCGACTTGCCGGCGTTGACTGCCTCGTAGAACACCGGTCGTCCCGCCGGGTCGCGCGGGCCGAACTGCATCATCGCGTCGCCCGCGGGCGCCTCGATCTTCAGTGATTTCGAGGCGTTTGCAGGTGATTTCTTTGCCGACCAGCGACGCCAGAATGTCACCTGGAAGAACTCCGATCCGGCGGTCTACCAGAAGAGCCACTGGTACCAGTTCAACCAGGCCGTCAAGTCCCACTTGAGCGAGTGCAAGGATATGCTGGTCGCGCATCGCCTGATGTCGGCCTAGCACAGGGCTGTTGATGCGCGAGCGCGTGGTGGTCTTCTCGGGAGCAGGCATGAGCGCCGAGAGCGAGCTTCCCACCTTTCGCGGCCTGGGGGGACTTTGGCAACAGTATTCGGTCTACCAGCTGGCCACGCCCGAGGCCTGGGCACGCGATCCGGTGCTGGTGCAGAGCTTCTACAATGCGCGTCGCGAAGCGCTGCTCGAATGTCAGCCCAATGCCGCCCACCTGGCGCTTGCCCACCTCGAGAGTCGTTTTGAGGTCGTCATCGTGACGCAGAATGTCGATGATCTTCATGAGCGCGCCGGGTCCAGCAAGGTCTTGCATCTGCATGGCGAACTGATGAAAGCGCGCAGTACCCGCGATCCTGCCCTGATCTACCGGGTGCCGGGAGCACGCCTTGAAATGGGTGATCTCTGCGAGAAAGGCAGTCAGCTGAGACCCCACGTGGTGTGGTTCGGGGAAGAGGTCCTCAAGATGGACACAGCAGAAGAAATCTTCGCGTCGGCGCAAAGAGTCCTGGTGGTCGGCACATCGCTCAGCGTTTTTCCAGCCGCAGGCCTGGTGCACCGGGCCCCGCGCGCTGCTGAAAAGGTGCTGGTCGATCCCGATCCGGACAACGCACCAGCAGGATACCGGCACCTGCGCTCGAGCGCTGTGGCAGCGGTGCCCGCCCTGGTCGCGGACTGGCTTGGTGCGGCATCAGTCCTCGATGAGCGCGGCCCGGGTGCTTGATGCATGGCACTCTTGCCATGATCTGCAGGCAAATGATGCATAAGCTGGTTACACTGCAACCCAGGTCAACCCGCGCACAAGCCTTTGTCCAGATCGCCAACGCCTCCCGTCCGACACCTGGTTAGCGTCTTCACCACGCTGCTTGTTCTGGCACCGGGCTCTGCCTGGTGCTACGACGATCAGCACCCCGAGACCTTGCCGGTCAGCGAGACCGGTGTCACCGTGTCGACGTCGCTGCTCTACGATTCCAACGTGACACGCACTGATGCAGATGGCCTGTCGGACGAAAGTCTGCAGCTTGGCGTGGGCGACGGCCTGGTGGTGCCACTGACACCGTATGTGCAGACCGTGTTGACCGCCAACGCCTCGCTCGAGCAGTTTGACCACTGGGTCGGTTTGAGCCACGCCGATGTAGCAGGTGACGCACGCATCGAATACCGGCCGTCGGCCGCCTTCTACGCGCCCACACTGGCTGTCTCCGAGCGGCTGAGCGGCAGCGCCTATCACGTCGGCCTGCGCTCGGGATATAGCGCAGTGACCAGCATCGCGCTGAGCGAAGCGCTGAACGACCGCTTCACCGCCTTCGTGGCGCTCAGTCACAGCGAACGGCGTGCCGAAAGCAGCACCTTCGACGGCCACTTCGACGCTGCGCGGGTGCATCTGGATTACCAGGCCAGCGCCGCCACCACCTTCTACGGCACGCTCGAACACCGCTACGGCGACTCGACCACCAGCAGCTTCCCGGACCCGGACGACCGGGAACTGGCGCTCGCAAGAACCCCCGATGCCGCGTTCGGAGACAGCGGCCGCATCACCTACCGCTTCAAGGCCACCACTGAGCTTGCAACCATCGGCGCCAATCACTCGCTTGGCGAGCGCTGTGCGCTCGATTTCTCATGGCGGCGTGCCACCGTCAAGCCGGCACGCGCACTTGGCTACTTCGGAGCGACCGAGGCCAAGTACGTCGACGACCAGTTCAGTGTGGCCCTCTTGCTGCGCTTTTGATGCGATGCCAGGCGGCCAACCGATCCGCACAGCAGCTCAGTGCGCCTCGTCGACGAGGGCGTGCACGCGTGGCTCCTGCCAGTGGTCGGGCACCAGCACCGTCGGCACCGCAATCTCGAGGGTCTCGATGTGGTCGCGCGTATAGTGCAGACCGCGGCTCTCGTGGCGCGACAAGGCGCTATCGACGATCAGTGCCGCCACATCCACCAGGTTGCGCAACTCGAGCAGGTCACGGGACACCTTGAAATCGCCGTAATATTCGCTGATTTCATCATGCAGGGTGTCAAGACGGTGCTTGGCGCGCGCCAGCCGCTTGTCGCTGCGCACGATACCAACATAGTTCCACATCAGGCGGCGCAGCTCTTCCCAGTTGTGCGACAGCACCACCTGTTCATCCGGGTCGGTCACGCGGCTTTCATCCCAGTCCGGCAGCGCGCGCGCCGTTAAGCGATGACCCTTGGCCGCAATCGCGCCTGCCACAGCCTGACCGATCACGATGCACTCGAGCAGCGAGTTGCTGGCCAGGCGATTGGCGCCATGCAAGCCCGTATAGGCGGCCTCACCGACCGCGAGCAGACCATCGATGTCAGTGCTTCCGGTCAGATCCGTGACGATTCCTCCGCACGTGTAATGCGCTGCCGGAACCACCGGAATCGGATCACGCGTCATATCGATACCGAGCTCGAGGCAGCGCGCATGGATGGTGGGGAAATGCTCCTCGATGAATGCGCGCCCCTTGAACGCGATGTCGAGATAGACACAGTCGATGCCATGCTTTTTCATCTCGAAGTCAATCGCTCGTGCCACGATGTCGCGCGGCGCCAGTTCGGCGCGATCATCATGCTCGGGCATGAAGCGGTGGCCATTGGGCAGCCGCAGCACGCCACCCTCGCCGCGCAAGGCTTCGGAAATCAGAAACGACTTGGCATGCGGGTGATACAGGCAGGTCGGATGGAACTGCATGAATTCCATGTTCGCCACGCGCGCGCCAGCACGCCACGCCATGGCGATGCCATCACCGGTGGCCGAATCCGGATTGGTGGTGTACAGGTAGACCTTGCCGGCGCCACCGGTGGCGAGCACCACCGATGAGGCCTGGATCGTGACAGGACGGTCGGTCTTTGTGTCGAGCAGATAGACACCCTCGCACACGCGCCTGGCCGAGTCGGGCTGGGCCGAGGTGATCAGATCGATGGCGCAGTGATTGTCCAGCACCACCACGTTGCTGCGCTCACGGATGCGGGCCGCCAGAACCTCGGTCACGGCGCGGCCAGTGGCATCGGCAACATGCACGATGCGGCGATGCGCATGGCCGCCTTCTCGCGTCAGATGCAAGCCGAACTCGGCCAGTGCATCCGGCGAAAACAGCACGCCCATGGCACGCAGCCATTCGATCGCACCAGGTCCGCCCTCGGCGATTGCGCGCGTGGCAGGTGCGTCCGACAGGCCGGCGCCTGCGGTCAGCGTGTCCTGCACGTGACTGTCGATGCTGTCGTGCGAGTCAAGAACCGCCGCGATTCCGCCCTGGGCCCAGCGGCTCGATCCTTCAGCCAGGCCGTCTTTTGACACCAGCGCGACGCGCGTGGTTGCGGGCAAATTGAGCGCCACTGTCATGCCGGCCAGGCCGCTGCCAATCACCACCACATCAACTTGCATGAGCCAATCCTTTACACGATATCCGAGGTAAAGCGCATCGACAGGTCGACTGCCCGCACGTCCTTGGTCAATGCACCAATCGAGATGCGGTCGACCCCGGTCTGGGCAATTGCGACCACGGTCTTGATGTTGACGTTGCCGGATGCTTCTAGCGTGGCGCGACCGGCGTTGGCAGCGACCGCACGGGTCATCATCTCAAGCGAGAAATTGTCCAGCAGAATCGACCGGGCGCCGTGTTGCAGAGCGGTTTCAAGCTGTTCTAGCGACTCGACTTCGACCTGCACGAACCGGGCGGCGTTTTCTGCGCGGGTTGCATCCACTGCCGGACCCACTCCGCCAAGCGCTGCGATGTGGTTCTCCTTGAGCAGGATGGCGTCGTAAAGACCAAGGCGATGGTTCTCGCCACCGCCTACGGCCACCGCATATTTTTGTGCCAGGCGCAGGCCCGGAATGGTTTTTCTGGTATCAACGATGCGGGCATGGGTGCCGGCGACAGCATCGACGAAAGTCCTGGTGGCGGTGGCGACCCCGGACAGCATCTGCACAAAATTCAGCGCGCTGCGCTCAGCGGTCAGAAGACTGCGGGCCGGACCTTCGAGTTCCACCAGCACGGTATCAGGCACCACGCGGTCACCGTCTTGATGCAGCCAGCGCACTACGATGTCCTGATCCACCTGACGCATCACTTCGTTGAACCAGGGCGTACCGCACAGGATTGCGTTCTCGCGCGAGATGACACGTGCGCGGTAACGGGTCGCCATGTCGATCAGGCCGCCCGACAGATCGCCGCTGCCGACGTCCTCAGCCAGCATGGCCGCGGCATTTCGCGTCACCGCCGTCGCAAAAGGCAGACCGTAGCGCGAAGAGATGGCATCGACGGTATTGGCCGCCTTCGCAGCAATCGAAAAATTGAAATCGTTCATGAGTTTTGATTGTTGAGCAGGCTAGGCCATTCCGACTTCGCGAAACAGATCCGCATCGCGCGTGATGTCGCCGCTTGAAAGCACGCGTTTGCCGCGCGCGGCTGCGAAATCGAGCATGCGGTCGATCGGCTGCTTGGCGCGCCGCCCGATTGCGGCGTCGACCGTGACTTCGTTGCCACCGGTTTCGAGGGTGGCGGCCAGTTCATCGAGCCCGTTCATTGCCATCCAGGGACAGTGTGCGCAACTCTTGCAGGTGGCGCTGGTGCCCCCGGTGGGTGCGGCCAGGAAGGTGCGGCCCGGCGCCTCGATCTGCATGCGATACAGGATGCCTTGATCGGTCGCCACGATATAGCGGCTCGCATCAAGCTGTCTTGCCGCCTCGATCAGCTGCGAAGTCGAGCCGATGACATCCGCTTGGGCCAGCACTGAGGCGGGTGACTCGGGGTGAACCAGCACCCGTGCATCGGGGTACTGTTCGCGCATCAGCTGCAGCTCGATGCCCTTGAACTCGTCGTGGACCACACACGAGCCGCACCACATCAGCATGTCGGCGCCGGTCATTTTCTGGATGTAGAAACCGAGATGACGGTCCGGTGCCCAGATCAGCTTCTCGCCGCGCTGGTGCAGCATGCTGACGATTTCGAGGCCGATGGACGATGTCACCACCCAGTCAGCACGCGCCTTGACTTCGGCGCTGGTGTTGGCATAGACCACCACGGTTCGATCCGGATGGGCGTCGCAAAAGGCTCCGAACTCGTCGGCCGGACAACCGAGATCGAGTGAACAGGTGGCCTCGAGATCAGGCATCAGGAC
>CAZZVZ010000243.1:0-5568 GCA_964657655.1 Gammaproteobacteria bacterium
TGCAGGCGTTTGAACGGAGTGAAAAGGTTGCTTACCCGGGTCATGTCGAAACCCGCGCCATCGTCCCGAACAAAATAAGTCCGGGCGCCGTTGGATTGAGGCAAAGCGCCAAATTCGATGCGCGCGCGCGGGCGGTGAAACGAAACGCCCTGCTGCATGCCCTGATCGATTTCTACACCAGTCTCGCGCACCGCGACCAGCTGGCCTCGAGCTGTGCCGTGACGACACTGGCCGGCGATGTGGCACGCAGCAGTGAGGAAACGCGCGCTGCCTACACCCGTCAGGTGGACATCTACCTCGATTTGATTGCCCGGCTGATCACGGCCGAGCGGCACAAGGCGCGACGCGCCAAGGCAATCTGTGCACTCGCGACCTTAGTCGGCGCGGTCTCGCTATCGCGCGCGGTCAACGATGCGGACCTGTCAGGTGAAATTCTGAAGGCGGCAGCCTCCGAGCTCAAGGCGCAGCTTGCTGACTAGCGTCTCAAGAGCCTGATCCTTCTACCGCCCCCGCAGTACAGTTGGTCGTGTTGCGCGCCACACCACGCTGATCGGTGGCCGGGCAATTGTGTCCGGCGCCGACCGCAGGGCTGTTGCTCTGGGGCAGCACGGTCAGTGTCGGACCACCGTTACTGGCAAGCGTCGCATTGAGCAGCGGGTTGACGAAGCTGGTGCCAGGTGTGCAAAGCGTGTCGGGATTGCTGCACACATGATGCACATTCGGCCACTGCAGGTTGGCAACGCCAGTGCTCGCACCGGCAAAGCATTGCATCGCCGTGCCGCAGTCATCGGTCAGATTGTTGGCAAACAGCGTGTTGTTGATCGACAGCGCCGTGCCACCGGCGATGGCGGCCCCGAAGTAGCCCGAGCCGCCGATTGCAGTGTTGTTGAGGAACGTGACATTGGTGAGGGAGCCGCCATTGCCTGCAAGAAAGATGGCGCCTCCCAGGCCGAGCGTGGACTGATTGTTGAAGAAGGTACTGTTGATGGCAGTGAGCGTGGTGCTGTCCGCGAACAGACCGCCTCCAGACCCCGCCGCCGTGTTGTTCGAGATGGTCGATGCCGTGACGACCAGAGTCGAATTGTGGAAATAGAATGCACCGCCAGAGGGCGCCGTGTTGCTGTCAAAGGTGCTGCGGTCAAGGGTTGTGATCTGGCTCGCGCCGTCGGGCGTGCGGAACAGCGCGCCGCCGAGCGCGCCACTGCCGGCGGCGTTCTTGCTAAAGGTCGTGCCGCACATCGTCACGGCAAAATTCTCGGCCCCGTCGATCGAAATCGCACCGCCGTTGCCGCCGTTGCCGGTTTCACCGCTGGTGCAGGCAGTTGAGCTGTTGTTCGCGCCATTGCCGGTTGCGGTATTCGAGATGAACTGGCTGTTGTAGACCGACAGGTCGCCGAACAAGGCGCCGATGGCACCGCCATTGGAGGCGCGGTTGGAAATGAAGGTGCTGCCGACGATGGTGGTACCAAGTGAGCCGAGCGTGTAGATCGCGCCGCCCGCCACGTCGGGGCCGGTTGGTGCGCCACTGTTGTTCTTGAATGTGCTGTTGAAGACGCGCAGCACGCCATCGCGCACATACACCGCAGCGCCGCCGCCGTCGAGCATGGTACCGCTCGAGCAGGGCGCGGGCGCCGGCGGGATTGGTGTGCCGCTCGACTTGCCGTTTTGCAGAGTGATGTTCTGCAGGATGAACTGCGTGGTGGTCGCCTGAAAATTGCCGGAGTAAAAGCTCAGCAGGCGCACGGTGCTGCCGCCGTCGAGCGTGACCTGGTTGCCACCATCAAGGGTGGTGTCGACGTCTGTGCGTAGGTTTTTTTGGGAGGTGATCGGAATCGTGACAGCGCCGCCGCAGTTGAAGTGGATCACGCCGCCTTGTGCCAGAGCAGCGGTCAGCGCCGCTTCGGTGCAGCTCGCGGCACTGCCATTGCCAATCGTGACGGTGGCAGGGCGCGCATCTGCGACCACCGGCGGGGTACAGATGGCGACCGGTGCAGGAGCAGAGCCCGGTGGCGGGGCAGGCGACGGACCGGGGGCGGGTGCGGGGCTCGGTGCCGGCGTCGGAGCAGGGCTTGGCACTGCACCGGAGTCGTTGGCGTTCGACGATGTGCTGTGACCGCCTCCACCTCCGCCACAGCCGGCAAGCATGGCAGCGCTCAGCGCCGACAGCATCAAGGCTGATCGAATCTTGCTCGTCATCGCGCGTCTCCCTTGCCAGCCACTATCGCTGCTGGCTCAGGTCGCTGTCAATTAAGAAAAAGTACTAGCCGAACTCAGGACGATCAGCGTTTTACGGGTCTCTCAGTACGGCGCGCGCATTGCGCGCTTAAGCAAGACGTTCGGCCAGATGATCACCAACGCGCAAGGCATTGGCAATGATGGTCAGCGTTGGATTGACCGCTCCACATGAGGGAAAGAAACTGGCGTCGACCACGTAGAGATTGTCGAGCTGATGCGCCTTGCAGTTGAGATCGAGCGCCGAAGTGGCCGGATCGGTTCCGAAGCGGATGGTGCCGTTCTGATGTGCCGTGCCGCCGATCGGGATGTTCTGGCCGAGATAAAGATAGTGCGGTAACAGATGGGGATGAAAGTCGAGTGCCTTGAGCATCAGGCGTAGTTTCTCCTGCAGCCGGTGGTGGCCTTCCATGTTGGCCTCGGTCAGCGACATGACCACCTTGCCTTCGGAATCGAGCGTGATGCGGTTGTTGGGATTGGGCAGGTCTTCACTGGTCAGCCAGAAGTCCACAGAGTGGGTGGCCATGCCCTGAAACAGCATCTGCGGTTTCAGCAGCAGCCAGCGCGGTGCCTCGGACCGGATGGTGGCCTCGTGGGTCTTGCCGAGCATCTGGATATGGCCGAGCGGATAGTCGAAGTCGTCAGCGCCAAAATAGAAGTCGTTGAGCGCGAGCGTCTTCTGGAAAACGGTTGGATTGGGTTCCTTGCCGATCGCCATGAATGCCGAATTGTTGTGCCGCATGTAATGCCGTCCCACGACATCAGAGCCATTGGCAAGACCGGTTGGATGGGTACTGCTGGCCGACTTCAGCAGCAGAACTGCTGAATTGATTGCGCCGCAGGACACCACCACGATATCTGCGCTGTAGCGCACTTCTTCATCCCCCTGCCGGCACACCACCGCAGTGACGACCTTGCCGCTCGCGTCGGTCTCGAGCCGCTCCACCATGGTGTCTGTGACCAGCGTGACGTTGCCGGAGTCGAGCGCCGGGTCGACACACATGATCTGCGCATCGGCCTTGCCGTTGACAAGACACGGGTAGCCGTCGAAGGCATCGCAGCGCGTGCAACGGCTTTGCGGACTGGGCCTGCCATCCTTTTCGTCGAGCAGCACCCCAAGCGGCAGCGGGAACGGGTGATAGCCAAGGCCTTTCAGGCCGTCGTAGAGCGTCTGGATGCGTGGTTCATGGCTAACGGGGGGATGCGGGTAGGCGGTGCTCGAAGGCGGCTCGGTTGGATCGATGCCATGCTCACCGTGTACCTGATAGAGATGTTCCGCGCGCCCGTAGTAACTTTCGAAGTCGTCGTAGCCAAGCGGCCAGGCGGGCGAGATGCCGCCATGATGGCGAATCTCGCCGAAGTCCTCGCGTCGCAAGCGCAGCAGCGCCGCGCCGTACATCTTGGTATTGCCGCCCACGTAATAATGGATGCCCGGATGAAACGGCTTGCCGTGCTGGTCGTGCCACACTTCCTTGGCCTGATAGCGCGCCTCGACGAACACGGCCTCTGCTTCCCAGTTTTCGCGTTCACGACGCAAGTAGTTGCCGCGCTCGATCAGCAGGATCTTCTTGCCGGTGGACGAAAGGCGATGTGCGAGCGTGCCGCCGCCGGCACCGCTGCCAATGATAATGACGTCGAAGTTACTGGTCATATTGCGTTTCCGGTTGAATTTGAGCTGCTCAGCAGATGTTCCAGGTCAACACCATGCTTCTTGAAATCACAATGAAAAATGCAGTGCTTGTGACCGGTTGGCGCCAGCTTGGCGCAGGCGATATGACGATGACCCTGCACCAGGCGGTAGAGTTCGACCGCCGTCAGCATGGCGGTCGGGGGTACCACCAGGTAAAGATAAAAGGCGTAGAAATTCTGTGCCGGCAGTGCCGACGCCAGGGTCCGTGCCGGATTCATCGACATGCCTGACAGTGGCGACTCGAAGGTGACATAAAGCGCGATCAGTACGCCGCTGAACAGACCGGTGTAGCTCATCAGACGCACCCGGTTGCTCGTGACCAGCACCATCAGCATGAGACCGAGCGAGATGATGAATTCGGCAAGCGCTGCGATGGCCGGACCGGCAGGACCTGGAATGGTCACCACGTAGTCAACCGGCGGCTGTGCGAATGAAGCACCCAGCGCCAGATCGGTCAGCAGCACACCGATCAGGCCACCCATCGACTGAAACAGCATGTACCACACGGCGTCTGCCGGCGTGAGCTTGCCGAGGCGGTAAAACGCCAGCGTGACGGAAGGGTTGAGATGGGCACCCGAACGGCGCCCCCAGGGCGAGTAGATGATTGCGACCGCAGTCGAGCCCATGGCCACGCCGGTCAACGCGCGCCGCACCAGGTCTGACACTGGAAGACCGGCAAGCCAGCCGTGCGGTGCGTAGAGCAGGGTAGTGAACACCCCGGCACTGACCATGAAGATGCCAAGACCGAAGGCTTCAATGAGATACTCCGGCCAGTGCTGCTTGAGACACTGGTTCATGGTCGCGAGGTTAAGCCGCGCGATCGGCTGGACCACGTCGGCGATGCGCGGATCACTCATTGCGTAAATGTACCTCGTCGCAGCCATCGCGCCACGAGACTTTTTCAACCGCTGGCCTAATTAATTTCATGCACCAATTTGAACTGCGCGGTGAATGGATCGCACTCGATGATCTGCTTAAGGTCACCGGCCTTGCCTCGAGCGGCGGCGCTGCTAAGGCGATGATTGCCGACGGCAAGGTCAGGCTCGACGGCGTCGTCGAAACCCGGAAGACCAAGAAAATTCGTGCCGGTCAGATGGTCTCGCTCGGGGCTGAGCGTATCAGGGTCAACGCGCCTTCTTCTTCTGAGGCGTGACATTTGCGAGCGTGGCACCGTGCGGCGAGCCGAGACCAGTGCAGGCGTCCCAGCCGTGAGAGGCGGCATAACCATTGTTGTTGCCCGAGGTGATGTCATTGCACACACCGCTGGTGGCATAAAGGCGCGGCGGCAGAAAGCCAAGTGATGCGCCGGCGTTGCCATTGAGGCGCGCAATCAGCCCGGCCCACAAGGGCGCGACCGCGCTGGTGCCACCGATCACGGTGTCGGTGCCGTCGACGCGCACCTTGTAGCCGGTCGCCGGATCCGCATCGCCTGCCACATCGGGCACACCGCGCATCTTGAGCGCGCTGGCCGCCCCGCCGAGCGGTGTGGCTGAGCATCCTGCCTGGTAGCTCGGCAATGCGAACACGGTGCTGACGCCGCCCCCGGTTGCGCCGCCTTCGGCACCGTCGTTCCAGACCGTCTCGCTGCTGCTGCCAAGGGCAGTTCCGCCGCATGCCAGGGCATGCGGACTCGACGCCGGAAAATC
>CAZZVZ010000244.1:0-5550 GCA_964657655.1 Gammaproteobacteria bacterium
CTGCAGCATCAGATCGGAAACTTCAAGACCACAGCGCCTGACACACTTGACGATGTTCTGTGCCGCGCTGACTGCGCCTGTGACGATGTGGACCTTGACCTCGAGGCGCATGCCGCTCATGCCAAGCGGCTCGCGTACATCTTCCTGACCATCAACGATGAACTCCTGGGTCAGCACGTGCAGCATCTGCTGGTCGCCCGGGATACTGACCGCCTTGGCGGTCTCGATCACGCGTGCCACGTCGGTGCCGGTGACTTCCTTGTCCTTGATGGCGACCATGCCGCTCGAATTGAAACTCTTGATGTGGCTGCCCGCGATGCCGGTGAACACATCCCGGATCTTGCAGTCGGCCATCAGCTCGGCCTCCTCGAGCGCGCGCTGAATCGAGTTGACCGTCGCCTCGATGTTGACCACCACGCCCTTTTTCAAGCCGCGCGACTCGTGCTGGCCCATGCCGATCACTTCGTAGCGGCCATCGTGCTGCAGCTCGGCCACCACCGCGACCACCTTGGAAGTGCCAATGTCGAGTCCGACCAGCAAGTCCTTGTGTTCCTTGGTCATCGACGTTCACCCGCTCGTGACATAGTTATTTCCTCAGGTCTTGATTGCCGCAGCGCGGTGCGCGACGGTGTGATTCGGCTGGGCTTGCTTAGCGCCATGACCTTTGCCCGCTGCTTCACTGGCAAGCCGCAGATTGTCGGCCCTGATGGCGAAGCCATTGGGGTAGCGCAGATCGACCAGCGTCAGGCGCGGCCATTTGGCGGTCACGATGGGATAGGTGGCGAGCATGCGTTCCACGCGGTCATTCAGCGTGGCAGCATCGCCCTCCCTGCCGAACTCGACCAAGAGGCCTTCGCTGGTGGCGTTGTCAAAGCGCACGCTCCACGAGTAGCGCGGCGAGAGCGACACATCAACCGGCTTGAGCCCAAGCTTGCCGAACTCGCGTGTGAAATCGCTGTAGTGCTGCAGCACGTCGCGCTGACTGCCCGGCGGCCCATTCAGCTGTGGCAGATCACCTTCGGCTTCGGCCTCGGCCAGATTGGCGGTGAAGGCATCGCCGTAGCTGTCGACCAGGGCGTCATCATTCCAGAGCGCCGCCACCTTGTGTTCCTCGATCGCCACCACCAGCCGGTTCGGCCACTGGCGCCGCACGCGTGCGTGGCGTACCCAAGCCACCGCCTCGAACGCCTCACGCACCGTCTGCAGGTTGACCGTAAAGAAATTGCCCTTGATGCTCGGCATCGCGGTGGCTCGCACCGACGACACGTTGACATGCCGCAAGGCCTGATCGTCGACGCCTTCTACGGTCACCGACACCAGATTGAATATCGGGCGGTGCAGCAGCCAGATGGCGCCGGCAGACAGCACAATCAGCATTGCCACGACCACAAGAAACAGGCTGGCGAGATTCATCAAGGCAACCTGATCGAATCGTTCCATGCGCGCGTTCATGACCCGGCTCCCGCAGCACCGGCATCGTGACCGACGCGCTCGGGCATCTTGTCGATGCGCTTGATCTTGAGCGCTGCGCCCTTGAGAATCTCGACACACAGATCCTCGTAACTCATGCCGACTGCGCGCGCTGCCATTGGCACCAGTGAATGGCCGGTCATGCCTGGTGAGGTGTTGATTTCCAGCAGGTACGGCTTGTCATCGCCACGGCGCAGCATGATGTCGACGCGGCCCCAGCCCTCGCAGCCGAGTGCATTGAAAGCACGCACCGCCAGATCCTGCAGGTGATGGGTCAGGGGATCGCTGATCTTGGCCGGGCAGATATAGGCGGTGTCGTTGGTGAAATACTTGTTCTGATAGTCGTAGTTGCCTTCTGGCGCCACGATCTCGATCACCGGCAGGGCTCGTGTTGCAGCGCCTGATCCGAGCAGCGACACCGTCAGTTCACGACCGTCGATGAATTCCTCGGCCAGCACCACATCGTCAAACTGAGCGGCAAACTCAAATGCGCCCGCCACATCCGAATAGCCGCGGCACTTGCTCACGCCAAGAGTCGAGCCCTCGTGTGGCGGCTTGATGATGAGCGGCAGACCGAGGTGGTCGGGCACTTCGACCAGTCTTGAGGCGCGGTTCAGCACCGCGTAGCGTGGTGTTGGCAACTGGTTCGATTCCCAGATGCGCTTGGTGAAGATCTTGTCCATCGCGATGGCAGAGGCGAGAACGCCGCTGCCGGTGTACGGAATGCCAAGCAATTCAAGTGCGCCCTGCATGGCGCCGTCTTCGCCGAAGCGTCCGTGCAGCGTGATGAAGGCCGCTTCGATGCCGTTGGCCTTGAGGCTCGACAGGTCCTCGTGTGCAGGATCGAAGGCCACCGCGTTGATGCCCTTGCTGATCAGGGCACCGAGCACACCGTTGCCCGAGAGCAGCGAAATCTCGCGCTCGGCGGACAGTCCGCCCATGATCACGGCAACTTTCCTGTAAGACAGTGCAGTCATCGCATCAGCTCCAGAAGTTTCCCGGGAACACCACCGATCGAGCCTGCGCCCATGGTGATGACGACATCGTTATCTGCAGCGAGTCCGAGGATGGTGTCGGGCATGTCCTCGATGTTTTCGACGAACACTGGCTCGACCTTGCCTGCAACACGCACCGCGCGCGCCAGGGCGCGCCCGTCGGCCGCGACGATGGGCTGCTCGCCTGCTGCGTAGACCTCGCCGATGATGGCCACGTCAGCGTTCGACAGCACCTTGACGAAATCCTCGAATACGTCGCGCGTGCGGGTGTAACGATGCGGCTGGAATGCAAGCACCACGCGCCGTCCCGGAAAGGCACCGCGCGCCGCATCGAGCGTGGCCGCCATTTCTGCGGGGTGATGGCCGTAGTCGTCGACCAGCGTAAAGGTGCCGCCAGTGCGCGAAGAGACCTCGCCATGCCGCTGGAAGCGGCGGCCAACGCCGGTAAAGTGGGCCAGTGCGGTGCAGATCGCGCTATCGTCGACACCAAGCTCGGTGGCCACGGCGATGGCCGCGAGTGCGTTCTGCACGTTGTGCGTACCAGGTGCATTGAGGGTGATATCAAGTGGCGGCAGACGCACGCCGTTTTGCCTCAACACCTCGAATCGCATGCGTCCACCGTCGGCGCGCGCATTGATTGCGCGAACATTGGCTTCCTCGCGAAATCCGTAGGTGGTCAGCGGCTTCGAGATGAACGGCACGATTTCGCGCACTGTCGGATCGTCGATACATACCACCGCCGTGCCATAGAACGGCAGGCGCTGCGTGAATTCGACGAAGGCCTGCCGCAAGCGTGCGAAGTCGTGACCGTACGTTTCCATGTGGTCGGCGTCGATATTGGTGATCACCGCCATCACCGGCATGAGATTGAGGAACGACGCATCGGACTCGTCTGCCTCGACCACGATGAATTCACCCTGACCGAGCTTGGCGTTGGCCCCTGCCGAGTTGAGTCGCCCGCCGATCACGAAGGTTGGATCGAGCCCGCCTTCAGCCAGGACCGAGGCGACCAGGCTGGTGGTCGTGGTCTTGCCGTGCGTCCCGGCAATTGCGATACCGCGCTTGAGCCTCATCAACTCGGCCAGCATCACGGCACGCGGTACGATCGGAATACGTTTGGCGCGGGCGCGCAGCACCTCTGGATTGTCAGGGCGTACCGCGCTCGACACCACGATGGCATCGACACCGTCGAGATATTCGGCAGCATGCCCTTGCATGACCTTGACGCCCAGCTCGGTCAGCCGTTGAGTCGCCGTATTTGACGCCAGGTCCGAGCCGCTGATGACAAACCCGAGATTGGAGAGCACTTCGGCGATGCCGCTCATTCCCGAGCCGCCGATGCCGACAAAGTGGATATGTTTGACTTTATGCTTCACGTGGCAGGCGCTCCCTGGCCCGTTTCTTCCAGTGCGCGCGCCACGGCGTTGCTGGCATCACGCTGACCGAGGTTGCGCGCGCGATTGGCCATGTCAGCCAGCGCGCCGCGATCGAGGGTGCCAAGCAGATCCGCCAGTGCCTGCGCGTTGAGGTCCTTCTGTTGCAGCAGCCTTGCCGCTCCAGCCTCACTCATGTAGCGGGCATTATCCAGTTGATGCGAGGTGGTCGACACCGTCAGCGGTACCAGAATGCTGGCCACGCCGGCACAGGTCAGCTCGTTGATGGTAATCGCACCGGCCCTGCAGATCACCACATCGACCTCGGCGTACTGCCTTGCCATGTCGTCGATGAAGGCCAGCGTCGTGGCTTCGATGCCCAGCGAGCGATAGCGCTGAGCCAGCTGCTCGATGTGCTGGGCGCCGGCCTGATGAATGACATGCGGCCGCGCACTGACCGGCAGCAGCGCAATCGCCTCGGGGACCACCCGATTCAGCACGGCCGCGCCCAGACTGCCGCCGACCACCAGCACGCGCAGCGGCCCAGTGCGGCCGGCAAAGCGGCTGTCGGGCGAGGCGATGGCGAGACTATCCTCGCGAATCGGCGCCCCTGTAAAACGTTCACGGCGTTTTAGCGCACGCGCTGGCGGCAGTCCATAGAGCACCTGGCGTGCGAAAGGTGCCAGCACTTTGTTGGACAGCAGCAGACGCGCATCGGCATTGACCAGCACCATGCGCCGACCGGTCAGAAGCGCTGCGAGCCCGCCTGGTACCGTGACATAACCGCCCATGCCAAGCACCACGGTCGGCTTGATCTTGAGCATCAGGCGGGCGCTGCGAACCAGGGCCAGTGCCAGCAGCGCCAGTCCCTTGAGAGAATGCAGCGCGCCCTTGCCGCGCATGCCCGAGAACGCCACCGTATCGAGTTCGATGCCGGCAGCCGGGACGAGCTTGTTTTCCATGCCGTGACGCGTGCCGAGCCAGCGCACCATCCAGCCGCGCGACTGCATGGTGCGGGCAATCGCCAGCCCCGGCATGATGTGGCCGCCGGTGCCGCCTGCCATGATGAGCAGCGTGTCGCTCATCGGCGGCCTCTTCGCATCATCAGGCGATTCTCGTAATCGACTCGAAGCACGATGGCAATCGAGATGCAATTGACCAGAATGCCCGAGCCACCGTAACTCATCAGCGGCAAGGTCAGCCCCTTGGTCGGCAGCAGGCCGAGGTTCACGCCCATGTTGATGAAGGCTTGCGTTCCGATCCAGATACCGACGCCCTTGGCGAGCAGACCGGCGTAATAGCGCTCCAGCGCGATGGCCTGCCGTCCGATCTCGAACGAACGCTTGATGAGCCAGAAGAAAAGTCCGATCACGACAACCACGCCAACGAAGCCGAGTTCTTCGCCGATCACAGCAAGCAGGAAGTCGGTATGGGCTTCGGGCAGGTAATGCAGCTTCTCGACACTGCCGCCGAGCCCGACACCGAACCACTCACCACGCCCGAAGGCAATCAGTGAGTGCGACAGCTGGTAGGCCTTGCCGAGTGCATTGTCCTCGTCCCACGGATCGAGATAGGCAAAGATACGGGCGCGCCGCCATGGGTTGAGCCAGATCAGCAGCGCGAAGCTGATCACCAGCACCACGATCAGCCCGAAGAACATGCGCACGTTGACGCCGCCCAGGAACAGGATGCCAAAGGCAATCGCGACGATC
>CAZZVZ010000245.1:0-5521 GCA_964657655.1 Gammaproteobacteria bacterium
CCTCCGCGCATTCCATCAGGACCGCCATGCATGCCTTCTTCGCCATGCATGCCGCCGTGAGGACCGTGCTCACGCTCGGCCATCTTCAACAGCATCAGCCGCGCCTTGACGCGCTGATCCGGATTGAAGGTGTCCCAAAGCGCAAACCAGGCCTGGCGCGCGTCCTTCTTGTGGGCTTCCATGGCAGCGTGTTCCTGGTCTTCCTCGGCCGCGGCTTTCCTCGGATCGAAGTTCGGGTCCATCAGCGCCACCAGGTGCGCCTCGTGGCGCTTGCGCATGGCTTGCATCTCTTCATGGCTGGGCCGCATTTTTTCCATGGCAGTCTTCGCCAGCTGTTGCTGCTGCGGGGTCAGCGCCAGTTCTTCGGCCATGCGATGCATGCGCATCTCGGCGAAGTCGTGGTGCATTGCCATACCCGGCTGGTCCTGTGGTGCATCGGCAGCCTGTGCGGTCCATGCATACGCGCCGGTACCGGCGACCGCAGCAAAGCCCAGAGCAAGCGCCGCAGCACGGCGGCGGAAAGGAACATTCTTTAACATACGATCTCCTAAGGTGGTAGACAGTCGCGCTATTGTGAGAGAACAACGGTTTTCTTCGGTGTCGCGATTACTTCGTGCGGCGCGAAACTGATTGCAATTTGTTTCGCCCGAGCGCTTCTATCCCCCTTTCACGCGGCGGTCACTAAAATGCCATTCACCATGAACCCGCAATCCTCCAACGGCACGCCGCTGTCACCGCTGCCTGCTGCGCGCAGCGGCGCCAAGCGCCGCATTCTGATCGTCGACGACGATGCCGAACTGCGGCAGCTGCTGTCCACCTATCTGACGCGGCACGGCTTTGATGTGCTGTTGCTGCCCAACACAGGCCAGCTCGATCAGTACCTCGATCGCTACAGCCCGCACCTGATCGTGCTCGATCTGATGATGCCCGGCGAAGATGGCCTGGCGGCCTGCAGGCGCATGCGCGGTCGCGGCGAAAGCCTGCCGATCATCATGCTGACCGCGCGTGACGAGCCGGTCGATCGCATCGTCGGTCTCGAGATGGGCGCTGACGACTATGTCGGCAAGCCATTCGAGCCACGCGAGCTGCTGGCGCGCATCGAAGCTGTGCTGCGCCGCAATCCGAGCAGCGCGTTCGATGGTGCTTCCAAGCCGTTTCGCTTCGGCCCTTTCGAATGCGATTTCGAGGCGCGGGAACTGCGCCGCGACACCAAGCCGGTGGCTCTCACGGGTGGCGAGTTCGCACTTTTGACGGTTTTGATTCGCCATGCCAATCGGCCGTTAAAACGCGAGCGCCTGCTGGAACTCACGCGGGGCGGCGAAAGCGACAGTCTTGATCGTGCCATCGACATGCAGGTGTATCGCCTGCGCCGCGCCATCGAGGACGATCCCGGTCACCCGCGCTATATCCGCACCATCTGGGGCGTGGGTTATGTATTCGTGCCCCACCCCGATGGCAACGAAGCGGGCGAAGGCGAATCCGATCCGCTCGCCGAACAAAGCGCCGTACCACACGGCGAAACCTGACGTGGCTCGTTGGACCCCCCGCACGCTGCGTGGCCAGACGCTCTTGCTGATCGTCGCTGCGATCATTGCATCGCAGCTCATCACCTTCGCGGTGCTGGCCAACTTCCGCCACAGCTTTCTTGGCAACCGAGGGCGCGATTACCTCGCAAGCCACGTGATGCTGGTGCGTTCGGCATTGCGCAATGAAGCGCCCAAGCAACTGGCCGAAGATCTGGAACGCTCGCCCGGACGGCGCATGCGCCTGGTGCCGACGCTGCCGGCCAATTCAAGCCCGGATCCCGGTGTCGAGAATATCTATTCGCCCACCATGATTGCGCAGTTGCGCGATGACTATGGCGCGGACGCGGTGCGGTTTACCAATGAGCCACTGGCCCTTTGGGTGCAGGTGTCACAAAACGGCTGGTGGCTGATGATGCCGGCCGCGCGCTTTGATGTGCCCATCCCCTGGTCGGTGCTGTATTCAACGCTGGCTGCGGTGCTCGTCATGGCGATCATCGCAGCGCTTTATTCGCTGCAGCTGTCGCGACCGCTGCGGCGGCTGGCCGAAGCAGCACGCAACTTCGAGGTCGGACGGCGCCTGCAACTGCCGCTTCTGGGTCCTGCCGAGGTACGCGATGTGACCAGTCAGTTCAACGCCATGGGCACGCGGCTGGCGGACAACGATGCAGAACGGCGCGTCATGCTGGCCGGCCTGCCGCATGACCTGCGTGCGCCGCTGGCACGTGCCAAGTTGCGCCTCGCCCTGATGGACGAAAGCGACGAGATCAGCGGTCTGTCGCGCGATCTCAGTGAGATTGAACGCATTGCCGACCAATTTGTGGCGTACCTGCGTGGCCTTGATGAAGACTCGCGTGATTTCGCGCCGCTCGATCTGGCGCACCTGATCGCCGACCGGGCGCGCGCCTGGCAGGGCGCGGGGCAGGATGTGCAGCTCGGCGAAGTCGACGCGGGCGAGATGCCAGGCGATGCCGGTGCGCTCGAGCGCGCAGTCGAGAATCTCATTTCCAACGCACTCGCCTATGGCGCCGCGCCGGTTCAGGTCTGCGGACGCAGTCTTGACGACAAATACCGCATCGAAGTGAGCGACGCTGGCAATGGCATTCCAGAGGCAATGCAATCTGATGCACTGCGCCCCTTCGTGCGTCTTGATGCCTCGCGCGGTCTTGCCAATGCTCCAGCGCCAGACAGCGTGTCGGAATCAGTGGCGCACCGGGCCGCGACTGCGGGCGGGCATTGCGGTCTGGGTCTCGCGGTGGTGCAGGCTGTCGCGCGCCTGCATGGCGGCACCGTCGAGATGGTGCGCAGGCCCGGGCGCTTCACCGTCAGCATGGTGATCCCGCGCCTGCAGCCAGGCGCTGCCTAGCGCCTTCGGCGCCAACCGCCGACAAGCTTTTTTATCGACGCACGCCGTCGATGAACTGGCGCACGCGCGGCAGCAGACGGTCTTTTTGATTCAGGCGATAAAGTCGATGGGCAGCGCGACTCAGGCCGCGTGTCATGCGCGTGCGCGGTCCATCGCGCATCAAAAGACCGAACACCACCAGGCCCGCGATGGCGGCGATGCCCCACACTTCGAGCTTGCCCACCAGTTGCTCGCGTTCGACGCCCGCGTTATAGGTGGCCAGCCGCCCGGCGGCTTCAAGACGGGTCCGATCAGCTGCCATTTTCATGCGCAGCATTTCCTTCTCGTCGGGATGCGGGTGCGGCAGATTGTTGTTCGGTTGGTTCACAGCATCTCCTTCAATACGGCCAGATCACGGCTGATCTCGGTGCCGAGGTCCTGAAACGGGGTGGGCTGCTGCAGCGCGCGGCGTGCCAGCACAAGTCCGGCGCCGCCAAGCAATGCCCACATGAGGCACACCAGCCAGGCCACCAGGACGCGCTCTTCGGTCTGCCAGGCCGTGACAATCACGGCCACCGAGAAGAAACACAGAAACAGCAGGCCTGCACATGCCAGCAGCGCCAGTCCGACTGCGGCGCGCACCAGTTCCTGCCGCAACACAGCAGCGTCGAGCCGAGCCAGCTGGACATAATCTTCGATACGGTTGCCAACAAAGGTGGCTGCGTGTTTGACACGCACGATTCGCCCCAGCATTCAAAGCCTCCTGATAACGCACAGCAACGAAGAGCATCAGTCGTGCCGTGCAGCAGAATCGGCGAGGGACAGGTACGGCACTTGCAATTGGTGCGTCATGAAGAATGAATTACCGCACCTGCTCAAGCCCCAATCCGACCTGGCACGCGCCAGTCACCATCTCGGTGTCGTGCTCGCCGTCGCCGACGCCAGCCCGCGCCTGGGTCAGTGTCTCGCGGCGCTTTCGGCGGCACTGGCCAAAGCGGTGGAATACGGTCACCGCGCAGAGCTGTTTGTCGTCATCGACGGCCGAAATGCCGACAGCGCGGCGATTGCCAGTAATTACGCGGTGCACCTCGTGACGGCAGAATTTTCCGATCTGGCGCGTGCGCGCGCGATTGGTGCACGCGCCGCGCTCAGCAGCGGCGCCAGCTGGCTGGCATTTACCGAATGCAGCGCCCTGGTGGCTGACTCGTGGCTGATCGAACAGATCTCGACCGAGAGCGAATTGCTGCTTGGCAACGTCGAAATCACCAACGGCTTCATGGCAGAGGAATTCCGCGACGAGGGCAGCCGCTGGCATGATCTTGACGCTCATGCCTCTGAGCATCAGGCCTTGCAACTGTCGGCCAATTTCAGCAATCTGGGCATGAGCCGGTCTGCTTTCGAGCTGGCCTGCCATCTGGGCGGCCAGGAGCTTCGCCTCGATGCGGCGCTGCTTGATCAGCTGGCAACGCTGCAGATCGCCACCCATCGCTGCAGCAAGCCGCTGGTCTATGCGCGCATGCAGGGTCTCGAGCAGATCCTTCTGGGTGGTGACGCGCCGCTACGCAGAGCGCCCATGACAGGCGGCAGCCATCCGGGCGCACAGTCCGCTAATACCATGGCGCAAGCAGCGGCGCACTGCGCGCCGGCGCTTCTCAGCCTTTCTTAGTACCGTGCAATGGCTGACCTGGCTGCAATGGCCAGCCATGGCAACCACGGTGATCGCAACCTACCTGGTTGCGTCGCGTTCCAGCTTGCGTCGCAACATCAGCTTTTGGTGCTATCTCGTCAGCAACGTGCTCTGGATCGCCTGGGGGATCCACGACCACGCGCTGGCCCTGATCGCGCTCCAGTTTGCGCTTGCTGCTCTCAACATTCGCGGGCTGTTCAAGACGGAGTAGCTGGCGCGGGAGCACCAGGTGTTGCTCGATGCTCACGCGCTGCGGGTCACAGCGCCATGCTCACCATCGGATGGTCCGACAGCTCCTGGTAGATGTTATCGAGCTGTTCGCGGCTGACGGCACGAATGGTGACCGTCAGGCTGACGTACTTGCCCTTCTTGGAAGGCCGAAGCGAGGCCTGATCCTCGTCGAAGTCCTCTGCGTGCTTCCTGACCAGCGCTGTCATGGTCGGCAGGAACGCCGGATGATTGGGTCCCATGATCTTGATCGGGAAGTCGATCGGATAGGCGATGACCGACTCCAAAGCATTGTTTTCAGAAGATTTTTCAGTCTTGGACATGATCGCTTCTCTCTCCAGCGGGCTTTCATCGGTCATCGCCTGGCCGGAAATCTTCCGTCCGTCCGATCCGCCCCAGTGATGACCCAAATCTTCTCACCACTTCGGGCCACTGTGTTGATTTGGCCAAAGACCTTCACAAACGAGGTTTGCAACACAATGCTTGTTATCAACCGCGACCGCAGGATGGATCCCACCAAGATCTTGGCCCACTCCGGATCTGCTGCGAGATGGCGGTCTCAGCTCCACTATTGCCCTTTCACGTGCCGGTCAGATGTTCATCTTGTTGAAAATCAAGGCTGGCAGATGGCGGATCACCATCATGATGAGCGCCCACCTGGGCGGCGCATAGACCAGGCTGTGTCCCGCTTGCACGGCTTTGACGATGCGCTCGGCCACCTCTTTGCTGCTCGCGAGC
>CAZZVZ010000246.1:0-5430 GCA_964657655.1 Gammaproteobacteria bacterium
GTGATCGGGGCCGCCATTTTGATGCAGCACACCGGTAAACGGCAGGTAGTTGATATCGTGTCCTGCGGCATCGGCCATCGGACCGTCCTGTCCGTAACCGGAGATGGAACAGAACACCAGCCGGGGGTTGATCTCCCACAGGGCCTGCGGGCCGAGCCCCAGGCGCTGCATCACACCCGGCCGAAAGCCTTCGATCAAAATATCGGCCTGTTCGACGAGGCGCAGCATGGCCTTGAACTCGAGTGGATTCTTGAAATCGAGCTCGACAAACGCCTTGTTGCGATTGAGCGCCAGGAAGAACTGGCTGGTGCTGCTGCCGTGGCTGTCGAGCTCGCGGCCGTAGTCGCCCGCGCCGCGGTCTTCGATCTTGATGACATCGGCGCCCAGGTGGGCCAGATGCTGGGCGGCCAGTGGCCCGGGCAGGAGACGTGTCAGGTCAAGCACACGAATCCGCTCAAGCGGTGCGGCTCTCATGACGGGGCTCCGATCTGCTCGAGTGCGCTTTGCTGCTCGAGCCATTCCTCTTCGAGCCGGGCGATTTCGCGCGCCAGATAGGCATCGTCATGCGCCATCTGGCGCATCTCGTCTGCGCGGCTGCTGGTGTAGCTGTCAGGATCAGCCAGCTTTGTCTTGATCTGTTCGCGCTCGCCGTTGAGCTTGGCGAGCTGTGCCTCGATGCGCTTGACCCGACTCTCGTGAGGTTTGCGTTTTTCGGCCTGCTCACTGCGCACCCGCGCAGCGTCACGGCGGTCGACGCGCGCCGGCTTGGGCATGGCGGTCTGCGTCTTGAGCGCGGCTGGCGCGGCGACCTCGGTGCTGATGGCCGGCGCGAGCGTTTTAGGAGCACTCTTGTCGCGGTTCAGCAGCCAGTCGCGATACTCGTCGAGGTCGCCGTCAAACGGCACGACGGCGCCGTCTGCGATCAGCCAGAAGCGGTCGACCGTGGCGCGCAGCAGTGCCCGGTCGTGGGACACCAGCACCATGGTGCCGTCGTACTCGGCGAGCGCCCGGATCAGTGCCTCGCGCGTGTCGAGGTCGAGGTGGTTGGTCGGCTCATCCAGCAGCAAAAGGTTGGGCTTGGTGTAGATCAGCAGCGCGAGTGCCAGACGTGCCTTCTCACCCCCCGAGAAGGGCCGGATCGGGGCGCCTGCGGCTTCGGCGCCGAAGTCAAAGCGTCCGAGATAGTTGCGCAGCACCTGCTCGCGCACCCCAGGTGCGATGCGCACCAGATGTTCGAGCGGGGTGTCGTCGGGCCGCAGCGATTCAATCTGGTGTTGTGCGAAGTAGCCGACCTTGAGGTTGGTGGCGCGTTCCAGCACCCCAGCCAGCGCCGGCAGTTCCCCGGCCAGGGTCTTGACCAAGGTCGACTTGCCCTGGCCGTTGGCACCCAGCAGGCCAAGACGTTCACCGTTACGCAACTCGCAACTGACGCTGCTGAGGATCGTGACCGGGCCGTGCTCGCCCTGGTAGCCGCATGCCACGCTTTCGAGCTTGAGCATCGGATCTCCGCAGCGATCAGACGCTGCGAAGCGAAAGCTGAAGGGTGAGTCGACGTGTGCAGGGGCGAGCAGTTCCATGCGTTCGAGCGCCTTGACCCGGCTTTGTGCCTGTTTCGCCTTGCTCGCCTTGGCCTTGAAGCGATCGATGAAACTTTGCAGGTGGGCAATGTCGCGCTGCTGCTTGTCCCAGGCAAAATGGCTCTGGCGGCGCTGCTCGGCGCGCTGCAGCTCGAAGGCCGTGTAGTTGCCACCGTAACGCACCAGGCTCTTGTCTTCGATCGACAGCATGGTCTTGCAAACCGAATCGAGGAACTCGCGATCATGAGAAATCACGATCAGGGTGCCCTCGTAGCGCTTGAGCCACTGCTCCAGCCAGACGATGGCATCGAGATCCAGATGGTTGGTCGGCTCATCGAGCAAGAGCAGGTCCGAGGGATTCATGAGCGCCCGGGCCAGCGCGATGCGCATGCGCCAGCCGCCGGAGAATTCATCGACCGGCCGTTCGATCTGATCGATGCGAAAACCAAGTCCGAGCAGCAGTGCCTCGGCACGCGAGCGCGCCGTGTAGCCGCCGGCCTCCTCATAGGCCTGGTGCATGGCGGCCAGCTCCAGCCCGTCGACGCTCGAATCCTGATGCAGCACGGCGAGGCGTTCCTCGATGGCCTGCAGCGATTCGTCGCCGGCCAGCACCTGATCGACCGCGCTGTGCTCGATGGCGTGGTCGTGCTGGGCCACGTAGGCCATGCGCCACTGGCTCGGAATGCTGACGTCGCCCGCGTCCGGCTGCAGTTCGCCGCGCAGCATCGAGAAAAGACTCGACTTGCCAGCGCCGTTGGCGCCGATCAGACCGACGCGATCACCCGGTGAGATGGCAGCGCTCGCACGCGTGAACAAGACCTTGATGCCGCGTCGCAGTTCGACGTTTTCGAGGCGGATCACGACGGGTACTGTTTCAGCACAGAAGCAGACAGGTGCAGCACCTGTTCATCGCCTGCGCTGGTCGACAGGCCGGTATAGGACAGGCGCGGGAACGCGGCGTCGAAGTTGCTCAGTTCGTGGCCGATCTCGAGCACCAGACAAGCGTCGCGCTTGCGTGTCAGGCGGCTCGCGCCGGCCGCGAGAATGCGTCGCACCAGATCCATGCCGTCGCTGCCGCCGGCAAGCGCCAGAGCCGGCTCGCGTCGGTATTCGGGTGGCAGCTGCTCCATCGACTGCTGATTGACGTAAGGCGGGTTGCACAAAATGACGTCGTAGCGTTCGCGCTCGAGGCCGCCAAACAGATCCGACTCGATCAGGCGGATGCGTTCGCTCAGGCCATAGCTGGTGACGTTGATGGCGGCCACCGCCAGAGCGTCTGCGGAGATGTCGATGGCATCGATGGCGGCATTGGGAAACACGTCCGCGGCGATGATGGCAAGACAGCCAGAGCCGGTGCATAGATCGAGCACGCGCGTGACTTCCATGGGCGTCTCGACCCAGGGATCGAGCCCTTCGAACAGCAGTTCTGCGATCAGCGATCGCGGGATGATGGTGCGATGATCGACATAGAAGCGATAGTCGCCAAGCCATGCCTCGTGGGTCAGGTAGGCGGCCGGCACCCCGCCGGCGCGCTGCTCGATCAGACCGAGGACGCGTTCGAGTTCATCATCGAGCAGGCGTGCATCAAGGAACGGGTCGAGCTGGTCGAGTGGCAGGCCGAGGCAGTTGAGAATCAGGTAGACCGCTTCATCGAATGCAGTCTGCGAACCGTGACCAAAGCTCAGGCCTTTTTCCGCGAAGCGGGTCACGGCAAAGCGCAGCACATCGCGTACCGTTCGCAGCTGGCGCTTGTGGCGTGCCCGGCCGCTCATGCGCGCGCCCCGAGCAGCAGTTCGCAGGTGCGGCGGTAGACGTCCTTGAGCGGTTCGATAAAGCGCAGCTCGACGTTCTCGTTGATCTGGTGGATGGTGGCGTTGGGCGGCCCGAACTCGATCACCTGGTCGCAGATCGAAGCGATGAAGCGACCATCGGACGTCCCACCCGTGGTCGACATCTCTGTATCGACGCCGGTGGTCTCGGCAATTGCTCGAGTCAGGGCTTGTGAGAGCTCAGCCGGCGTGGTCAAAAAGGGCATCCCGCCCAGCGTCCAGTCGATGCTGTATTCAAGGCCGGCGTCATCGAAGAGCTGCGTGATGCGGCTCTTCAGACCATCGACTGTGCTGGCCGTCGAGAAGCGCAGGTTGAAATCAACCGTCATGTGGCCGGGGATGACATTGCCAGCGCCGGTACCGGCGTGGATATTGGAGATCTGCAGCGACGTCGGCAGATAGAACTGGTTGCCTTCATCAAAGCGCAGTGCCACCAGGGCCGCCAGCACTGGCGCGGCCTGGTGCACCGGGTTGCGCGCCAGTTGCGGATAGGCCACATGGCCCTGCACGCCACGCACCGTAAGGCGTGCCGACAGGGTGCCCCGCCGGCCATTCTTGATCATGTCGCCCAGCGTCTTGACTGAAGTCGGCTCGCCGACCACGCAGTAATCGAGCCGGATGCCGCGCGCGCGCAGCGCATCGACTACTTTGCAGGTGCCGTCGGTGGACGGACCCTCCTCGTCGGACGTGATGAGCAGCGCCAGCGTGCCGGCATGGTGGGGGTCACGGCGCACGAACTCCTCGGCTGCCACCACGAAAGATGCCACCGATGTCTTCATGTCGGCAGCGCCGCGGCCAAACAACAGGCCGTCGCGCTCGCTCGGCAAAAACGGTGGCGTGTGCCAGGCATCGAGCGGGCCGGTCGGCACCACGTCGGTGTGTCCGGCGAAGGCCAGAATCGGTGCTGCCGGGGCCATGGCGCTGCCTGCACCATGCGTGGCCCAGAGATTGGTGACGTCGCCAAACTGCATGGTCTCGCAGTGAAATCCGGCGGCGGCGAGACGTTCGGCGATCAGCTGCTGGCAGCCCGCGTCATGGGGCGTGACCGAAGCGCAGCTGATCAGCTGCTTGGTGAGGCTTAATGCGTCTGACATGAAATGGACAAGATGTTCGCGGCGACCCTCAATTGTTGCACACGCAACAACTGCCTCGTGCGGCCAGAGCGGCCGGTCTTCCAGGCTGCAGCGCTAGCCGAAGGTCTTTTGGTACAGGTCGGGGTCGAAACCCACCAGGAGCTGGTTGCCAAAGCGCACCACCGGCCGTTTGATCAGGGTCGGACGCTCCAGCACAGCGCCGATCGCCGCCGCCTTGCTGGTCGGGCGCTGCTCTTCAGGCAGCAGGCGCCAGGTGGTGCCGCGCCGGTTCACCAGCTCGTCCCACGGCAGGTGCTTCAGCCACTGCTCGATCAGGGCCTTGCTGGGCGGATCCTTCTTGAAATCGTGAAACTGAACCTCGCGCCCGGCCGCCGCCAGCCAGGCCCGTGCCTTCTTGACCGAGTCGCAGTTGACGATGCCGTACAGCTCGACTGCCTGCTGTTTAGGCATCGAGCGTGAATTCGGTGAACGAGGCGCCTTCTGGTTCGGAAGATTTCTTCTCGACATTGCGCGTGGTGTCGGTCGGGCCTGCTGCATTGTTCAGCAGCCACAGCAAGTTGGTCGGCGAGTCGGAGTTGGCGAGCGCCTCTTCTTCGGTGATGAGGCCGTCACTCAGCATGCGATAGAGCGCCTGCTCGAAGGTCTGCGATCCAGGCGAAAGGCTCTTTTCCATGGCCTCCTTGATCTCGTTGATTTCGCCTTTTTCGATCAGTTCCGAGATATGGCGCGTGTTGAGCAGCACTTCAACAGCGGGGATACGCCCGCCACTCTTGGCCTTGATGAGACGCTGCGAGATCACGCTCTTGAGCGCGGCAGACAGGTCAGAGAGCAGGGCGGGGCGATTCTCGATCGGATAGAAGCTGATGATCCGGTTGAGCGCGTGGTAACTGTTGTTGGCGTGCAGCGTGGCAAGGCACAGGTGACCGGATT
>CAZZVZ010000247.1:0-5428 GCA_964657655.1 Gammaproteobacteria bacterium
CGATCTCTAAGCTAACTACTCGTTCAAGAATTTTTATGGATTTAGCCAGCAGATTACGCCCGCCGAGATGCAGGCGATCCTCGACATCGTGAACTAGAGTCCTATTTTGCTTGCCGAGCTAAACAAATATAACAACCACCGAAAAACTGAACCGCCCCGGAATTCGCGGAGACCGATTGGTTTAAGTCACGCCGCCACCGTGACGATTTGATTGGCGAGTTGCTTGTAGTAGTTTGCCTCAGCTTCTGCTGGAGGGATATAGCCGATGGGTTCGAGGAGTCTTTGGTTGTTGAACCAGGAACCCATTCGAGTGTCGCGATCTCGACAGCTTCGCGGGTCTTCCAAGGTGCACGCCGGTGAATCAGCTCGGTCTTGTACAGGCCGTTCATGGTCTCCGCCAAGGCGTTGTCGTAACTGTCGCCGCGGCTGCCAACCGATGGCTCGATGCCAGCTTCAGCAAGACGTTCGGTGTAGCGAATCGACAGGTACTGCGACCCGCGATCCGAGTGCGCAATGAGCCCATCCTCGGCAGTCGGCTGTCGCGCATACAGTGCCTGCTCGAGCGCATCCAGAACGAAGTCCGTCGTCGTCGACCGGCTCACGCGCCAGCCCACGATACGTCGTGCAAACACGTCTACAACGAAGGCGACGTACAACCAGCCCTGCCAGGTCGACACATAGGGGAAGTCGGAAACCCACAGCTGGTTCGGTCGATCAGCCCTGAACAACCGATTGACGTGATCCAGCGGACACGGTGCAGCATGGTCACTGAACGTCGTACGTTTGACCTTGCCGCGAATGACGCTTCAATTCCCATCAATCTCTCGACCGTGCAGCGGGCGACCACAAACCCTTCGCGCTGGAGCTGCTTCCAGACCTTATCGGCGCCGTAGACACACAGGTTGCGCTCGTAGACGCGATGAATCTCAGGTATCAACGCCTCGTCTCGACGCGCCCGCGCAGATCGCAGTGCCGGATCTCGCTGAAAGGAAGCCTAACGCCAGTAAGCAGATGGGGCGACCTGCAGAACCTTGCAGATCGACTCGACCCCAAACCTTGCCCGATGGTGGTCGATGAATTGCCTTACGACTTGGTGCGGCGGTCGAGCTCCGCCTGTGCGAAAAAAGCGCTGGCGAGCTTGAGAATCTCATTGGCCCGCCGCAACTCGTTCACCTCATGCTCCAGCGCTTTGACCCGTTCGGCTTCAGAACTCGTCACGCCGTCGCGCTTGCCAGCATCGACCTCTGCCCGCTTAACCCAAGAATACAAGGTCTGCGGTGTGAAGCCGATTTTGCCGTCCACCGACTCGATCACCGCTCACACAGATGGATGCTCTCCACGCTGCTCAAAGACCATGCGTACAGCACGTTCACGCAGTTCCGGGGAAAACCTGTTCGACTTGTTCATGGTCCGATTCTCTCAAAGAGTTCGGACTCCTCAAAACCCGGGGCGGCTCAGTGAGTGGTTCAAACCCCGTTTGCTGAACTCTTACTGAACGGTTCACTGGTTCTACTGAACGGTAGAACCGGATCCTACAAGCAGTGGTTACACGACCTGGCCGAGCTTGAAGATAGGCAGGTACATGGCGACCACCAGGCCACCAACCAGTGTCCCCAGCACCACCATGATGAGCGGCTCCATCAAACTCGACAGCGCCTCGACAGCGTCATCGACTTCGCCTTCATAGAAGTCGGCAACCTTGCCCAGCATGGCATCGAGCGAGCCTGATTCTTCGCCGATGGCCACCATCTGCAGCACCATGTTTGGAAATACGTTGGTGTTCTGCATGGCGTTGGTCAGGCTGACACCAGTACTGACGTCACTTTGAATCTTCTTGGTGGCCTCGGCATACACGTAGTTGCCAGATGCTCCACCGACCGAGTCGAGTGCTTCGACCAGCGGCACGCCGGCCGAGAACATGGTGGCCAGCGTTCTGGTCCAGCGCGCGATCGATGACTTGCGCACCAGCTCGCCGAACACCGGCGCTTTTAGCAGCGTGCGATCCATGAAGTTCTGGACCGGAATCGAGCGCTTCCAGGCCTGCATCATCGAGTAGATGGCGAGGAAAATACTGGGGAAAATGATCCACCAGTAATTCACGAAGTAATCCGAAATCCCCATCACGATCAGCGTTGGCGTTGGCAGGTCAGCCCCGAAGCTGGTGAAAATGCTCTTGAACGCCGGGATCACGAAAATCATGATCACGGCCGTCACGATGAAGCCCACCGCGAGCACGGCGGTCGGATAGAACAGCGCGGATTTGATCTTGCCCTTGATGGCAATGATCTTTTCCTTGTAAGTCGCAAGTCGGTCGAGCAGGGCGTCCAGAATACCGGCCTGTTCGCCGGCCGAAATCAGGTTGCAGAACAGCGGATCGAAGTAAAGCGGGTATTTGCGAAATGCCTGATTCAGGCTCGAGCCAGTTTCGATATCAGTGCGAATGTCATTCAGCAGTTTCGCCACGGACGCATTCGCATGGCCACGACCGACGATGTCGAAGGCCTGCAGCAAGGGCACGCCAGCGCGCATCATGGTGGCAAGCTGGCGAGTGAAAAGCGTGACGTCCTTCTCAGTGATTTTCTTGCCGCGCCGAAAGGTCTGCTTCTTGATCTTTGAGACCATGATGCCCTGCTTGCGCAGGGTGGCATTGACCAGCGCATCGCCGGCCGCGCGCATTTCGCCTCGCACGATCTTGCCGTTGCGATCCTTGCCCTCCCAGGCGAAGACGAAATCCTTGGTCGTGTTCTTCCGAGCCAGATTGGCGGTCGCCATGCTTTCAGTCTCCTAGTACTACAGTCATCGAGATTGCGGCGATCTGCGAATCACGCATTGGTCACGGCGACGATTTCTTCAAGAGAAGTCGCACCCTGTTTTACTTTGATCAGGCCGGAACGTCTGAGGTCGTTGACCCCTTCGATCTTGGCCTGTGCTGCGATCTGAAGTGCATTGCCGCCTTCGAGAATCAGGGCCTGCATCGCCTCGGTGATCGGCATGATCTGATAGATGCCAACCCGGCCCTTGTAGCCCGAACCCTTGCAGCGCTCGCATCCGACGGGCTTGTATGGCTGCCAGGTGCCGTCCAGTTCGTCCTCTGTAAATCCGGCCTCGAGCAGCGTGTTGTCGGGGATCGACGCCAGTTCCTTGCAGGTGCAAAGACGCCGCGCCAGACGCTGTGCGGTAATCAGGATCACGCTCGAGGCGATGTTGAACGCCGGCACGCCCATGTTCATGAGACGCGTCAAGGTGGTGGGCGCATCGTTGGTGTGCAGCGTGGAGAACACCATGTGCCCGGTCTGCGCTGCCTTGATCGAGATGTCGGCCGTTTCCAGGTCGCGAATTTCACCGACCATGATGATGTCTGGATCCTGACGCAAGAACGACTTCAGGGCGGCAGCGAAACTCAGTCCCGCCTTGTCATTGACGTTGACCTGGTTGATCCCTGCGAGCTGGATTTCCGCCGGATCTTCTGCCGTCGAGATATTGATGCCGGGCTGATTGAGGATATTCAGACAGGTGTAGAGCGACACGGTCTTGCCGGACCCTGTCGGCCCGGTCACGAGAACCATGCCATACGGCCGCTGAATCGCTTCGAGCAGGATTTCTTTTTGGTCAGGGTCGTAGCCAAGCGCATCGATGCCGAGCTTGGCTTGCGATGGATCGAGAATCCGCATCACGATCTTCTCGCCGAACAACGTCGGCAGGGTCGAGACACGAAAGTCGATGGCGCGTGTTTTGGACAGCACCAGCTTCATGCGGCCATCTTGCGGCACGCGTTTTTCCGAGATATCGAGGCGCGAAATCACCTTGATGCGCGACGACAGCTTGTCCTTGATGGCGATCGGCGGCTGGGCCACTTCACGCAGCACGCCATCCACCCGAAAGCGGATGCGGTAAAACTTCTCGTAGGGTTCGAAGTGAATGTCCGAGGCGCCATCGTTGATGGCGTCCATCAGAACCTTCTGCAGAAAACGCACCACCGGTGCGTCATCGATGTCCGTGTTGGCTTCTGCAACCGCTGGTGCGTCCGCGTCCTCAAACTCGAGGTTGAGATCGTCAGAGGCCAGATCGTTCAGGGCGGACTCGGCAGTCTGACCAAGCTTCTCGGTCAGCGCGATCAGCTTGTCGTGTTCCACCACCACCGGCTCGACCAGCATTTGCGTCTGGAACTTGATCTGATCGATCGCCTGGAAATTGGTCGGATCCGAGACCGCGACGGTCAGCTTGTTGCCGCGCTTGTGCAGACCTACGACGCGCAGTGTCGCAATCAGTTTGCGATCGATCACGTCGCCTTGCATCAGCGATGGTTCGAAACTCGAAAGGTCAAGAAGAGGAAGCCCGAAGATCTGGGCAGCGCTGGTGGCGAGCTCGCGCGGACTGAGAATTTTGCTTGCGATCAGCTGATCGATGAAGGGTGTGTTGGCGGCTGATGCTGCCTTGGCGATGCTGTCGGCTTGCTCAGCGCGTAGCCGGCCGTTTTGCACCAATGCCCGGCCCAGCCCCGAGATTGCCGATGCACCCGTCTGTGTGTTGGTAACTGCAGCCATTAATTCGTCCTGCGTAACGGGCAGCAAGGCGCCCGCGAAATATTCACGTATTCACTTCGATCATGCCGATAGTGTGTTGCTTTGTAAAGCTTTTTACCCGGATGTTGCTGCTCGCGCGCGACGGTTGAGGCTACTTCGCAGCGGGCATGTGGGGTTGCAGCCGGGTCAGCTTCGCCAGTCTGACACTTTGATTTTGCACCTGAATGATCTCGATGGCGCAGTTCCCGATCCTAAGCGCCACGGCGGCATCGGGTATTTCCTGCAATTCCTCGAGGATCAGGCCGTTCAGGGTGTTCGGCCCGTCCAGCGGAAAACTGAGGCCGAGGCGGCGATTGATCTCGCGAAGCGCAATCTTGCCGTCCAGCATCGCAGTCTGGTCTGCTTCCCAGGCGAGCGGATGGACATCGCTGCGCGGCAGGGAGGTGGTGAATTCGCCCACGATCTCCTCGACGATGTCTTCAAGGGTCACGAGGCCCTGCACCTCACCGTACTCGTCAACCACCACCGCCATGCGTTGGCGCTGTTCCTGGAAATACTGCAGCTGCTGGGTCACCGAGGTCCCGGCCGGCACAAAATAGGCTTCGCTCAGGGAGGCCAGTAATCCCTCTCTCTCCAGAGGGCCTTCGACCAGCAGCGCCACCACTTTGCGGACATGCAAGATGCCGAGGATCTTGTTGATCTCGCCTTCGTACACGGGCAGCTTGTTGTGATAGCTCGTCGAAATGCGCTCGGTCAGCACGTCGATCGGGTCGTTCAGGTCGATTGACTCGAGCTGGGAGCGTGGTGTCATCACGTCCGAGACGGTCACGGCCTCCAGATCGAGCAGGTTAAGCAGGATGCTGGTGTGCTTCTTGGGAATGAAGTGGCCGCTTTCCAGCACCAGT
>CAZZVZ010000248.1:0-5423 GCA_964657655.1 Gammaproteobacteria bacterium
GTGCCTGAATTTCTTGCGAGGCAGCGGCGCCACGCTGCGCGTCGCGTTCCTTCTTCTGCGCTGCCAGCTGCGCCGCCTGCAGTTCGAGCCGATTGCGCGAATCGATCACATAACGGATCTCGGCCTCGATCTGGCTGACCACGCCAGAGGCCTCGTACAGGCTGCCTTGCGCTGCGTGCACCGCGTCGCCAGCGCTGTAGTGCGTGGCTCTCAGGCTTTCCAGTTCGGCCTCGCAGTGGCGCAGGTCCGCGATGCGCGCATCGAGCGCCAGCTGCGCCTCTTCGATGAGACGCGCAGCGCGCGCCTGCTCATCCCTGGCATCGCGGCTCTTGAGCAGCCACAGCCACTGCTGCTTCTTGGCCTGCTCGTTTTCGATATCGCGATAGCGTTGTGCCACCACTGCCTGCTGTTCGAGCTTTTCCAGATTGGCGTTGAGTTCGCGCTGGATATCCTCCACGCGCGTCAGATTCTCGCGCGTGTCCGAAAGACGGCTCTCGGTCTCGCGCCTGCGTTCCTTGTACTTCGAGACACCAGCTGCTTCTTCCAGGAAGATGCGCAGCTCTTCGGGCCGCGCCTCGATGATGCGCGAGATCATGCCCTGACCGATGATGGCGTATGCGCGCGGTCCGAGGCCCGTGCCAAGGAAGATGTCCTGGATATCGCGCCTGCGCACCACCTGGCCATTGATGTAATAGGTCGATGTGCCGTCGCGCGTCAGCACCCGCTTGACCGCGATTTCGGCGTACTGCCCCCACTGGCCGCCGGCTCTGCCCGAAGCATTGTCGAACACCAGCTCCACACTGGCGCGGCCTGCGGGCTTCCTCTGTCCGGAACCGTTGAAAATCACGTCCTGCATCGACTCGCCGCGCAGCTCTGACGCCTTCGATTCACCGAGGACCCAGCGCGCGGCGTCGATGATATTGGACTTGCCGCAGCCATTTGGTCCGACCACGCCGACCAGCTGGCCGGGGATCTGGAAGTTGGTCGGATCGACGAAGGACTTGAAGCCGGATAGCTTGATCTGGGTGAGGCGCACGTCTTGGGGAGTCGAGTAAATCGCGTAAAAAAGGGTCGGCGCCGATCGGATCTGCCGCGCTCACTTCAGGCGGCACGGGACCGACCCACGGTGCCGCTCTATAATACCATCGCGTTTCGGCTCTTTTGGCCGCGCCAGCTACCGATGCCCTCCAACAAGCCAGCCCCCATTCCAAGCGCCGGCCGTGGCCGCAAGGCCAGTCACAGCAGGTCCGCAGAGCGGCCCGCTGCGCCTGGCCACACCCGGCCATCACGCGAACTCGACGTGTTTCAGAACCCCAGTCCCGGGCGCGATTTCCTGGTGCACATCGAGGTACCGGAGTTCACCTGCGTGTGCCCGCTCACCGGCCAGCCGGACTTTGCCACCATCGTTCTTGACTACATTCCCGGGCAGCACTGTGTAGAACTCAAGAGCCTGAAACTCTACATGTGGAGTTTCCGCGATCAGGGGGCGTTTCACGAAGCCGTCACCAATCAGATCCTCGACGACCTGGTGCGGGTCTTGAAGCCACGCTTCGCACGCGTCACGGCCAAGTGGTATGTACGCGGCGGAATTTTTACCAACGTCATCGCCGAGCATCGCGCGCCGTCCTTCAAGCCGGTGGCAACCCTCGATCTGTCGGCCTATGGTGCGGTCGCCGCAGCGCGCTCTACTGCCTGAGCCAGCGGCGTGCCATGTGGCACCACGGTGGCCGCGAGGATCAGCGCTCCGCCCAGCAGTTCCTGCAGTTCGATGTGCTCCTTGGCCAGCAGCCAGGACGCAAATGCCGCCACCACCAGTTCGAACAGGTAGATGAGCGGCACGCGCGCGGGAGGCAGTCGCTCGAGCCCCTGCTGCACGCAGACATTGACGCAAAACAGCACCGCACCGAGCGCTAGCACCAGCACGGCCACCTGCCAGCTGACATCTGCCATGCTGGGTGTCTCGAACAGCAGCATGCCAACTGCACCGATCAGCACACAGCCAGACAGAATCCAGATCGACTTGCAGCGCGCATTGTGCTGCGAGGCGCGGTGCACCAGCACATTGGAGAGTGCGAAACACATGCCAGCGACCAGGCCGGTCCACTCGGCAGCGCTGGCAGGAAGGGGCAGACCGCCGCCCGGGCGATACAGCATCAGCGCAGCCCCGCCGAGCGCCACACACAACAGTGCGGCACCGCGGCGATGCGGCAACTGGCCCAGCAGCAGCCAGCTGAACACCACGGTCCAGACCGGCATCATGTAGAACAGCAATAGCACGCGCAAGATGATGCCGTGATTGGTGGCCCAGACGTAGCCGACATTGGTAAAGCCGGCGGCCAGCGCAAGCACCACCAGTTCGGGATCGGGGCGCACCAGGCCCTGGCGGCCGAATGCCACGAGCGCCAGCGCGAGCGCGACAAGGTAGGTCAGCAGCGATGCACTCAAGGCACCAAAGCCCGCATCCGACAAGGCACGGTAGGGATACCAGATGGTGCCCCATACCAGCGTGCCGCCGACCAGGGCCAGCACTGCAAGACGCGTCTCGCGCCTGGACTGCGCCGCAGGAGTGCTCACTTGGGCGCCGCTATAATCCCGGGCACCAGGCGAATCGCCCAGGAACGCAGCAACATCTGATGCTGCGCACCGTGCTGCACTGACCGCGCTTTATGAATCCTGACCTTCAACGACTGCATCCCTACCCCTTCGAACGCCTCAGACAGCTCTTCGCGAGCGAGAAGCCTTCGTCGGACCATTCATTCATCAGCCTTTCGATCGGCGAGCCGAAACACGCGGCACCCAAGCTGGTGCTCGATGCGCTCGCCGCTGCCAACCGCGGCCTCGCGAATTATCCCATAGCGCGCGGCACGCTCGCCCTGCGCGAGGCCATCAACGTGTGGCTGATGCGACGCTACGGCATCGCCGCGCTCGATGTGGAACGGCAGATTCTGCCGGTGTCGGGCACGCGCGAGGCGCTCTTCGCCATCGCCCAGACCGTGATCGACCGGACCCAGGGCGATGCGCTGGTGGTCTGTCCCAATCCCTTCTATCAGATCTATGAGGGCGCAGCCCTGCTGGCGGGCGCCACCCCGATCTACGCCAATATCGAGGCCCCGCGCGGTGCCGTGCATTACCGCGATATCAGCGCCGAACAGTGGTCGCGCGTTCAGCTGCTGTACGCCTGTTCGCCGGGCAACCCCACAGGTGCCGTGATGAATCTCGATGACTGGCGCGAGCTGTTCGAACTGTCGGATCGCTACGGCTTCGTGATCGTCTCGGATGAATGCTATTCGGAAATCTATTTTGCCCAGGCGCCTCTTGGCGCGCTCGAGGCGGCAGCGGCGCTTGGCAGACACGACTATGCCCGTTTGATGGTGTTCAGCAGCCTGTCGAAGCGTTCCAACGTGCCTGGCATGCGCTCCGGATTTGTGGCTGGCGGCGCCGAGCTGATGGACGCATTCGCGCTGTATCGGACCTACCACGGCGCAGCGCTCAGTCCGATGTTCCAGGAGGCGAGCGTGGCGGCCTGGAACGACGAGGTTCATGTGATCGCCAACCGGGCTCTCTATCAGGCCAAGTTCGCGCGCGTCACGCCCATGCTCGAGGCGGTGTACGACACCCGGCTGCCGGAGGCCGCATTCTATCTGTGGATCAAGACACCGATCGACGACGAACAGTTCGCACGCCGGCTGTACGCCTCCTACAATGTCGCGGTGCTGCCAGGCAGCTACCTCGGACGCGAAAGTCATGGCTTCAATCCAGGCGACCAGCATGTGCGGGTGGCTCTGGTGGCCGACCTTGATGAATGCGTCGAGGCGGCAGAGCGTCTGGTGGCATTCGCCGCCTCGCTTTAGTTCTTTTTTTCGGATTTCGTCATGAGCAGATCGATGACCGCCCCCACCCCGTCTCACCTGCAGCAGCTCGAAGGGCTCGTCGACGAGGCATGGCAGGGACGTGCCGAATTGACCGCCAGCACGGCTCCAGCACCCTTGAGCCAGGCGATCGGCGAGATCCTGGCGCTGCTCGATGCCGGTGTCTGCCGCGTGGCCGAACCCCAGGCCGACGGCTGGTACGTCCACGAATGGCTCAAAAAGGCGGTGCTGTTGTCGTTTCGCATCAGCGATAACCGCCCCATCGAGGCCGGGGCGCTGCGCTTTTACGACAAGGTCGAGACCAAGTTTGCGCATCTGGACGGCGCGGCGCTGGCCGAGCAGGGCGTGCGCGTGGTGCCGCCCGCCGTGGCTCGTTTTGGCAGTTACATGGCGCCCGGGGTGGTGCTGATGCCCAGTTACGTCAATATTGGCGCCTATATCGACAGCGGCACCATGGTCGACACCTGGGCCACGGTCGGTTCCTGCGCCCAGATCGGCAAGAATGTCCATCTTTCAGGGGGCGTCGGCATCGGCGGCGTGCTCGAGCCGCTCCAGGCGGCGCCCACCATCATTGAGGACAACTGCTTTGTCGGGGCGCGCTCTGAAATCGTCGAGGGCGTGGTGGTCGAGGCCAACAGCGTCATTTCCATGGGCGTTTTCATCGGCCAGAGCACAAAAATCTACGATCGTGCAACAGGCGACGTCAGTTATGGCCGGATTCCGTCGGGCTCCGTGGTGGTACCCGGGAATTTGCCTTCAAAGGACGGCAGTTACAGCTTATATTGTGCTGTCATCGTCAAGCGCGTGGATGCCAAGACGCGCTCGAAAACCGCGATCAATGAGTTACTGCGCGGCGATTAACCTTCAACGTTTTTAGTACGGAGAACGCATGGCAATGGACCGGTTGTTCCATCTGATGATGGAAAAGAAGGCATCTGACCTCTTCATGGCGGTGGGCTCGCCGGTTCATCTCAAGGTCAACGGCACATCCGTGCCGATCAACCAGCAGAACATGGACAACGGCATGATCCGTTCACTGCTGGCCGAAATCCTGACCGACGCCGACTTCAACCAGCTCGATACCTACCACGAGCTCAATACCGGCATCGGTGTGCAAAACGTCGGCCGCTTCAGACTGTCGGCATTTCATCAGCGCGGCTCGATCTCGGTGGTGATCCGCTTCATCCAGAACGAGATCCCTTCACTCGACTCGCTCAACCTGCCCAACGTGCTGGTCGACATCATCATGGAAAAACGCGGCCTGGTGCTGCTGGTGGGCGCCACAGGGTCCGGCAAATCGACCACCATTGCTTCAATGCTCGATCTGCGCAATATCCAGCGCACCGGACACATCCTGACGCTTGAAGATCCGATCGAGTACGTGTTCAAGAACAAGAAGTCGATCGTCAACCAGCGCGAAATCGGCACCGATGCCGACAACCTGCATATCGCCCTGAAGAACGCGCTGCGCCAGGCACCGGACTGCATCTTGATCGGCGAAATCCGCGACAAGGACACCATGTCGGCGGCGGTTGCCTACGCCCAATCCGGTCA
>CAZZVZ010000249.1:0-5405 GCA_964657655.1 Gammaproteobacteria bacterium
TCGGTTTTGGCAGCGACTTCTTGCTGCGTCACGGTCTGTCACTCGGCTGGGATTACCAGGTGATCCATGCATCGGGCATCGAGAACAGCCAGATGATCCGCATCAAGCTGAGTCAGGATCTGGACAAGAACTTCGTGCTGCCGGTGGTTTCGATCCATCCGCTCGCCGACGTGCGTGCCGACCTGGCCTACACCTACGACGACAACGTGACGCGCTCGACCGACAAGCTGCCGGATCAGTTCTGGTCGCTTGGCCTGTCCCGTGTGTTCGTGCTGCCCTTCAACGAGAACAGCCGCTTCACGCTGGAACCATCGCTGGGCTTTGACAAGTACGAGACCAACGTGCTGCTCAGTCACGCCGATGCCGGCATCAAGGCCCAGCTGCAGTACCGCTCGAGCGGAGACTTCTCGGCACCGACCTACGCACTGTTCTCGACACTGACCGGCAGCAATTACGAATCGTCGCTGCGCGACGGCGAGCGGCTGCAGGCTGGCGCTTCGATCTTCATGCCGCTGACCGACCGCATCAATGGCTTTGCCGCCATCGGTGGCGAGGGACGGCATGCACGCTCGGAGGTGTGGGACGGCGCAGATGGCTTTGTGCGTGCCAACCTCGATTACGCGCTGAGCGAGTCGGGCACCATCTACCTGAGTGGTGAATACCGCAACGGCGACATGGTTTCGACAGGATTCGCGAGCCTGGCCAACCTCGATTCAGCGAAAATCTACGTCACTGACGATGCGTTCCCGCACAGCGGCAGGATTGCCTACCGCTTCAACGGAACCGCCGGGCTGTTTACCCTCGGGTACAACCTCGGCGTGTCTTCGACCAGTTCGTTTGATCTGTCGTACCGGCTTGTGACCAGCTCGCCCAATCATCAACCTGAGTACAACAGCGCGCCGACCATCCGCTACGTCGATCATCAGATGTCGCTGGTGTACCTGGTCCGCTTTTGAGGAATCTGTCCGTGAATCTGTTTAAGCGCATAGCAACAATCGGAACCCTCACCAGCACGGCGCTGCTTGCCGCCTGCGGCGGCGGGGGCGGGGGTGGTGGCAGCAGCAGCACGGCGCCGACCACGGTGACCAGTACCGCAACGCCACAAGTGCAGCCGACACCGCTGCAGACCCCCAACCTGTTTTTGCTTTTCCCTAATCCGCAGCGCCAGAGCGACGGCACCAACCAGACCGATACCGCCGCCTATACCGACGCCTACTACCGCGCCATCGACCCCAGTAACCAGCGCACCACCCTGACCGGCTTCATGAACGCCAACGGCTTTGGCAGTGGCACCGGCACCGAATTCACGGTGGTGTTTGGCGATACGCGCGACCTGGGCTACGGACGACGCATGAACGTACGCCAGAATCCAGACGGCACCATGGCGTTCTACGTGGTCAACTACCAGGTGACCTCGGCTTCGGCCTACGGCTACAACTCGCTCAACGTCGACGCGGCGGTCAATCAGGATGCGCGCTGGGTGCTCGGGGTCAATGCCATCGAATTCAGTCCCGGTCCGAACGGTGGCGTTTCGTTTGCCAAGTTCTACAACTTCAGTCCTGAAGGCAACCGCAATACCTTCGCGGTGCTCGATAACCGTGGCGGCAAGGCCATGCCAGGGCCTTGCATCACCTGTCACGGTGGGCGCGGCGATGCACTGACGCCGCCTGCAGCCGATGGCAACCCGCTGTTCAACCTGGTGCAAAACGGCGCATCGCATACGCGCGGCGACGTGCAGGCGCATCTGCAGCCGATCGAGCTCAACGTGATCGCCTACTCGACGCAGGCAGGCTTTACGCGCGCCGACCAGGAGCCCAAGTTCAAGATGCTCGAGAAGATGATTCTGTGCAGCTACCCGGTGCCCTATGGCACCACCTCGAGCGCGCCGGAGGACCAGTGCCGCCGGCCGGCCACGCGGGACGAGTGGCAGGGCACCGCCTCGGTCCTGATCAAGTCGATGTACGGCGGCGACGGGCTGCCCCTTACCACCGCGGTCGACAACTACCTGCCTGCTGCCTGGCAGGATGCCGGCCAGGCCGATCTGTACCAGAACGCCTTCACCGCCTCGTGCCGCATCTGCCACATCCAGCGCGGCACAGGTGACCAGAACGATCTCGATTTCACCACCTACGCCAAGTTCCTGAGCTATTCGGATCGGATCCACGCGCACGTCACCAATCGCGGCAACATGCCCGACGATGAGCTGGTCTTCAACGCCTTCTACAGCACCGGCGCCTATCAGAAGGTGGCAACCTTCCTGTCGAACGCGGGCTACAAGGCATTCGACACCAAGGGCGCCGTGCTGCAGCCCGGACGCCCGGTGGCTGACCCCGGACCGGATCGGGTCTGGACCGGCGGGCAGGTACCGCTGTCTGCTGGCATGTCGCTCTATTCGTCGAGCTACAAGTGGGCCATCGTGTCGGCACCTGACGGCGCCGCTCTGGATAACCCGGCCAGCGCCACGCCGGTGCTGAAAGCACCTGCTGACGGTGTCTACACCCTGACCCTGACGTCGGCCAACGGCACGCTGGTGAGCGATCCCGCGACGCTCAACATCACAGTCAGCTCGGGACTCGCGAAGAATCCCTCGACGCTGCGCTTTGCCGACGTCAAGACCATCATTCAGGGCACCTGTGTGGAATGCCATAGGCCAGGCGGCGGCCCGCTTGCCACACCGCCCGTGTTCTACGCGGACTATGATCGCAATGGCGACGGGGTTATCGATGCAACCGATACCGCATGGCTTTATGCCGAAGTGAGGAGCCGGGTCAACTTCACCGACATCGTCGCCAGTCCGCTTTTGAGAAAGCCGTCCAACAACCACCACTTCGGTGGCCTGCAGACGGGCTTCGATACCAGTAAAGTACCGGGCGACCCGGCGCGTGTGAACTACGATCTGATTCTCGACTGGATCCTGTCGGGCGCCCCGCAATGACAAAGGAAGTGTTTCATGGCCAAGTTTGACGACACCGACGACCCGCGTCGCCGCATCCTGATCCAGGCGCTGACGCTGGGCCTCTTGGGTCTGCCCGCGGCCGCGCGCGCCGACATCTTCGGCAGCACGCCCAAGAAACTGCCCGAGAGCCAGTCGATCTATCGCATGACAGGCGACGTGCGCGTCAACGGCCAGCCAGCGACGCTTGAGACCCACATCGTGCCGGGCGACCGGGTCGAGACCGGGCCTGGTTCCGAAGTCGTCTTCGTGGTCGGTGGCCAGTCGATGATCCTGCGCAGCAATGCGCACCTGGTGATCGAGACCCCGGCGCAGCAGGCCACCGGTTTCATCATCGGCGGACTGCGCGTGCTGACCGGTGCATTGCTATCAGTGTCGCGTGACAGCAAGATGCACATCGTCACCCCGACGGCCACGGTCGGGATTCGCGGCACCGGTTTTTACATCGACGCCAACGAGGAGCAGACCTACTTCTGTACCTGCTACGGCGTCACCGATGTCGCTGCCAACCTCGATGAAGAGAGCAAGGACTCGGTCACCGCCACGCACCATGACCGGCCGCTCTACATCGTCAAGGGCGAGCAGCCCGGCAAGAACATCCGCCCTGCCCCCTTCGTCAACCACACCGATCAGGAGCTGATGCTGATCGAAACGCTGGTGGGTCGCACGCCGCCCTTCGTGTTCCCGGGCACGCAGTACAACGCACCGCGCCGCGAATACTGATCTCTTTGCGACTACGCTGCGTCGCTGCGCCCTGGCCGCGCCTCTTCTGATCGCGGCGCGCGACCTGCTGCAAGCTGCTGCGTCACTGACGCTTGCTCGCGAGCCAAAGAGCGGTACGCGATTCGATGTAACTGGCGAGCTCAGCATTGGTGCGCAACTCGGGCATGTCCCGCGGGCTGGTGTTTGTGGCACCCGGCAGCGGCAGGCGGGCAACCAGTTCTGCGTGCACCTGTTGAAGATGTGAGGGCTGATCTGCCGCCAAGTTAGCGCCGCTCGACGTCGGCACCTTGACGCCCGCCAGCGGGTCGTGGCGCCCACGGCCGCAGCATCGCGCGCCGTGAGCGCCGGCAAGCCGAAACGCTGTTCGACGGTCTTGAGGATTGATGTGTGGTCGAGTGGCATCGCCTGCTCGGGCACCCGAAAGACCGTGCCTTTCGCGATCAGCGGCGAGATCAAAAGTGTCGGGACGCGAACGCCGAAACGCTTGAAGTCGAAGGAATATTCGCCGACGGCCTGATCGGGTGGCAGCGCCCCCTGCGGCGGCGGAACGTGGTCGTAGCATCCGCCGTGCTCGTCGTAGGTCACGATCAGGAGGGTGCGGTTCCAGGCGTCCTGGTTGCTGCGCAGCGCAGTATAGACATCAAAGATGAGCTGCTCCCCGAGCGCCACATCGTAGTTGGGGTGCTGGCTGTTTCCTGCAGCATCCCAGCTCGGCTCGAGAAACGTGTATGCCCCAAGTGTTCCATTGCGCGCGGCAGCCTTGAAATCCGTGAACAGCCCGAAGTGATCGTCGCTGGCTGCAATCGTGTCGGGGAAATTGAGGCGCGTCAGCGGTTGCTGGACGTAACCATAGATGGACCAGCTAAGGTTGTGCTTTGACAGCAGTCCGAAGATGGTGGGCGAGGTATAGGACTTGGTGGTGTCGTCCATGTGACCCTGGCTGGTCGCCGCGCACACGAATGCCCGGTTGGGCAGTGTTTCTGTCGGCACCGAACTGAACCACTGGTCGCACACCGCGTAACCGCGTGCCAGGCCACTTAGAACCGGCAGCATCTGCGGCGTAAAGACACCCATGATCTGTGATGCCGTGGTGCCTGGCAGCACCGACCAGCTCGGCTTTTGCGACTCCCAGCCAAGCGTATAGGCATAGTCGTCGACAAAGCCCTGATTAGTCGCGACCGGCGGCACCGGGGCGTCGGTGGCGCCAAACAGCTGCGAATTGGTGGCGAAGTATCCTTCGCCTGGATCGGCACCTGGCTGGAAGTAGGCATTGGCATCAGCTGCTTCGATGGCATGCACCTGAACCACGCCGGCGCCACTGGCGGGATTCGACTCGTCCCCCTTGAGCCCCTCAAATGGCTGGCCTGCGGGCGACAGGTTGTGTTCACCGGCATAGAGCAGCCCCAGCATGTGGTCGAACGAGCGGTTCTCGAGCATCAGAACCACGATATGTTGAATTTGATCCAGCTGATTTGCCATGACGCCCATCCTTTGCAGTACCACCAGCACTTCGACCCAGAGGGCGCGCGCCGGTTCACCTTGGCGGGCTACCGAGCAGCAGCGAAGGATTGAGGCAGCGCCTGGCGTGCGTCGAGCTGCACCTCCTATGCACTTCTGATTCCAAAGTCGTGACTTTCTGCCGACTTGTGACGCGTCATGACAAATACTGCCCAGGCGTTTGGTTAGGTTTTGCGCAGGCCAGCTTGTAAGATTTGTGCACAAGCTGCAC
>CAZZVZ010000250.1:0-5377 GCA_964657655.1 Gammaproteobacteria bacterium
CCTTGGTCACGTCGAACGAAACCTTTTGATTTTCTTGCAGCGACTTAAAGCCATTGCCTTGGATCGCCGAGAAATGCGCGAACAGATCGTCGCCGCCTTCATCGGGAGAAATGAATCCAAAGCCTTTTGCGTCGTTGAACCACTTGACGGTACCGGTTGCCATACTGATTTCCTCAAAAATTTAAAAAATGGGCAAAAGCTTGACGTCGCCCGAAGTGCAGGAAGATCAAGGGAAGATGGCGAACGAAGTACCGAACAACAAACGCGAGGACCGACGACCAACAAATTCTCTGCTTGAAAATCTTGCCACGCCGTTATACGTGAAACTTCGCACAAGTTCAAGAACTAGTTTTTGAGGCGCAATCCCGCTGCCGTGTTCAGACGGCTAGAAAGCGTCTGGTTCCGGCCAGATCGATGGCCAGCATGGGATGTCCAAACAGCTCGGTGAGGGACTGTTCCGAGAGCAGTTCGACCGGCCCTGCCTGCCATCTGGCCCCAGGAAGCAGCAGCAGCACGTGGCTCGCGTAGCGCGCCGCAAGATTGGGATCGTGCACACTGGTCACGACGCAGCAGCCGCTTGCGGTTTTCTGGCGCAGCGCGTGAAAAAGTCGTTGCGAAACATCAATGTCGAGGTGGGCCGCCGGTTCGTCGAGCAGCAGCAGATCGACCCCCTGGGCGAAAACCGTGGCGAGCGCGACCTGGGCCCGCTCGCCGCCCGATAGACTCAAGACGTCGCGAGCCGCAAGATGTGCCAGGTCGAGCTGGCCCAGAGCCGCGCGCGCCTTGTCCCAGTCGTCCCGGCTCTCAAGACCTAGGCGCTGCGACAGGCGCGAGTGGAAGGGGTAGCGCGCGGTCAGCACCGTGTCGAGCACGCTGGCAGAAAAAAAATCGGTGACCTGCTGCGGCAGGTAGGCCCGCTGACGTGCCAGTGCGGCAATCGGCCAGGCGCCAAGCGCTTGACCGCCAAGACTGACGCTGCCTGACTGGACCTGCCTGATCCCCGCCAAGGTTTTCAGCAGCAGCGACTTGCCCGCGCCGTTTCGACCCAGTACGCACCACAGCTCGCCGGGCCTGCAGTGCAGGTTCAGCGCTCGCACCAGCGCGCGCGCCGCGACGCCCACGTCGAGCCCGGCTACTTCGAGGTCCATGAGCGGCTGCGCTGCATCAGCAGCAAGAAGATCGGCGCGCCAAGCAGTGCCGTGATGGCGCCGACCGGCAGCTGGCGCGGACTGAGGAGCGTGCGCGCCAGCGTATCGCACAGCACCACGAAGGTACCACCGGCCAGCGCCGAGGCGGGCAGCAGGATGCGCTGATCGTTGCCGGTGAAGGTGCGCACTGCGTGCGGCGCAAGCAGTCCGACGAAGCCCACCGTGCCGGCCACCGAAACTGCACAGCCGGCGGCCAGCGCCGCCAGCACCACCACGCGGCGCTTGAGCGGGCCCACAGCGACCCCAAGCGCGAAGGCGTGCTCTTCCCCACGCGCCAGCAAATTGAGCGCTGCAGCGTCGTTGTGGGCCACCACAAGCACCATCAACAATGCCAGCCAGGCGGGCCAGCTGGCGACTGCCCCGCTGAGATCGCCCATCAGCCAGAACACCAGCGACTGCAGGCGACTCTCTGGCGCGAGGCTCAGCACAAGGGTCAGCACTGCACCCCAGAGCGCTGCCAGCATGACTCCCGTGAGCAGCAGCCGTTCACTGGCGAGGGCCGAGACCGTACCCCTGAATTCGGCTCTGGCACAGTACAGCAACACCAAAAGCGAAGCGACGGCGCCTGCCGCACATGCGGCGGCAACCAGCACCACCGACAGCGCCATGGCCATCGCCAGCATGGCGCCGAGCGCGGCACCACCTGAGACGCCGAGCACATAGGGCTCTGCCAGCGGATTGCGCAGCAGCACTTGCAACAGGCATCCGGCCATGCCGAGCAGTGCGCCTACGGCAAAGCCCGCGAAGACGCGTGGCAGCCTGAGCTCGACCATGGCATTGTGAGCCGGATGGGTGTTAGACAGCAGTGCCTCGAGACTGTCGGAAAAAGAACTGGTGGCACTGCCCACGCAGATCGCGACCAGCAGCGCGCCCCCCGCCACCAGCGCGAGGCACAGCCAGATCAGCAAGGCGCGGCGCAGCGTCATTACGGCAGGCTCGCGACCAGGTTGAAAAGCAGCACCCGGCCCGGCGTGTTGTATCCGTCGACCAGTGCGTAACGCCGGTCTGCCAGGTTGTTCAGAGAAACACCGGCGCTCAGCTGTTTCGACATCAGGTAGCGCACGCCGAGGTTGGCCACGCTGTAGCCGCCAAGCGTCACGCGCGCGCCGCTGTTGATATCCGAATCAAGACGCAGGCCACTGGAAGTCACTTGAAGATAGGGCCTGAATTTGTGAACCGCGTAAGCCACGCTCAGATTTCCGCTGCGCGTGGCGCGCCGAAGCAGTGGCTGATCGGTGCCAACATCGATCGGATGATCAAATGTCGCATTGGCGGAAAGCTGCCAGTCGCCCAGCTGGGTCGAGCCGGACAATTCGATGCCTTCAAGACGTGCCTCGTCAATATTGTTCGGGATGAAGAGCGCCGCGTCGTAGACGATCAGCTCATGCACATTGCTGCGGTAAAGCGACAGCCGAGCATCGCTTGTATTGTCATGCCAGGCCACACCGAGCTCTGCGGTGCGCGACTTCTCGGGCTTGAGCAGAGGATTGCTAAAGCCAGGGTAGTAAAGGTCATCGAAGGTGGGTGCATCAAAGGCGCTCGAGAGCTGGCCGATCAGTTTGATGTGCGGCGTCACGCTGTAGCCATAGCTCGCCAGCGCGCTGGTGGCATTGCCAAAATCCGAATAGTCGTCGGCGCGCAGATTGAGCTGCAACTGGCTGTTGCCGAAGCTGGCAAGCCCCCCCACGAAACCGCTATTGACGTGGCGCCGAAAGCGCGCGCCGTAGGCCGTTGATTCACCATCTTGCTGAAGATATTCAAGCCCGCCGTTCAATGCGATTGCGTCCACCGGGCGCCAGGTGGTGTTCCATGTGTAATCGTTGGTCTGGCTCTTGATGCTGCCGATGTCAAACGACGCGGGAAAGGTCGCGTTGTTGTCGCTGCGATCGAGCTCTGCGTTGGCGTTAAAGCTGGTCTCGAGCATCGGCGAGACGATAAAGCGGGCGCCGAGCGCCAGTGTCTGCAGACTGGAGTTCTCGAAGTTGTCCTGCTTGCGGCCGTTGTAGCTGGGGTCGAGGAAGGTGTAGTCGGTCGGATCGTCGTAATCAAGATGGGCCTCGCTATCGAACAGCCGGGCCGTCAATTTCAGCGCACCGATGTCCTGGCTGAGATTGGCCGAGATCGAGCGGTTGCGGTAGTTGTTGTCAGCCGGATTGGCAAACGGCGCTGCTGCACCGTTGATGGCCGAAAAACCACCCGATTCAGTGGACGAGACGGTGAATCCTGCGCTGGTGCGCAGATCGGCGGGGCCGATCGAGCCACCGGCATGCAGGGACAGGTTACGCGTCGCGTCGCCGCCAAACGTCATTTCGCCGGATCCGCTGCTGCCAGCCACATTGGCGCGCGTGAAGATCTGAATCACGCCGCCCACCGCCTGCGAGCCATAGATCGCCGACACGTTGCCGCGCACGATCTCGATGTGGTCGACCTGCGACAGCATGATGTGCTGCAGGAATGCGCCGCCAGATTCGACCGAGTTGATCTTGACGCCATCGATCATGAAAAGGGTCTGGTCAGAGTTTGCACCACGCAGAAACACGGACGTCTGCGCGCCCATCCCGCCGCTTTGCGCGATCTCTACGCCACCGACCTCGCGCAGGATCGAGACCAGGTCAAGCAGCTGGCTCTGCTCGATGTCGTCACGCGTGATGACCGTGGTGCTGAGCAGTGTGTCGGCCAGCGCCTCTGGCGTGCGCGTCGCGGTCACCTGGGCGGCATCGAGTGTGGTGACGTAGGGATCCGCGCTGGCATTGGCGGCCATCACCGATAACAGACAGAAAATCGGCGTGCGCAAGCGCCGCCCGAACATGTCGAACTGGTTCATGATGCGTCCTCCCGCAACCCCGCGGATGAGATTGACAATTCGAGGGGGCGCAGGTGCACGACACGGCACGCGAAGCGGATTGAAGCAATCCGACGCGATGCGGCGCCACGCACCCGTAGCACCCCTCAGCGACGTCTGGCCGGTATCCGGGCTGACAGGATCACGAGGTCACCTTCCCATGTCGTAAAACACAGTGGCATCGACATCGCTGCGCGATATATGCATCGCGCCCTGCTGACCGTTGCGGGGGCAGCACAGGCTGGCCTGAAGAAAAACAGGCTCCTGTTTCCCGTTGAACTGCACCTCGAAGACGAGGTGCGAGCACCAAACGTGGCGCAGTCTACGGGTCGGGTGCGTGGCTCGTCAACGCACGACACGCAAACAGCACGAGCACGCGCGGCGCCATCACGAGCACGCTCAAAGGCGTTAGCCACCCTTCGCGAAATTCGAGAATAGTGTTGCAAAGGTTTGTTTTCTAACGGAACTATTCTTGACTGCGACGAGTTCCACCCCCTACCATGTCGGGCATGCGCGCTGAACTCGATTCTCTCGCCGAACGCATCAATCGCCTTGCAGCTCTGACGCAAGAACTGCGTGAGGAGAATCAGTCATTGCGCAAAGAACTGCTTGGCTCGACTGCCGAGACCCGCTCTTTGAAGTCGCGGCTTGATGCCGCACGCCAGCGTATCGAGGCCCTGATCGACAAGCTGCCGGTGGCCGACTGAACTCATGGAACAGCTGACCGTCAAGATTCTCGGACGCGAGTACCGCCTTTCGTGCGCGCCAGACGAGAAGGAAGCGCTGCTCGCTGCAGTCGCCTACGTCGACGAGAAAATGTCCGCCATCCGCGATCACGGCAAGATCACGGGCAATGACCGCATTGCCGTTTTTGCCGCACTCAATATCGCCAATGAACTGCTCACCTCACGCGCTCCGCAGGGCCCGCTTTCGGACCTTGCGCTGGGAGAGTTTCGGGGTAGAATCGATTCCATGAGTGCTGTTCTAGATGCAGCACTCACGCCGCAGGAAAAGCTGTTTTAACCTGCGGCCGGCCCGACAGCCTTGGGATGCGCGTTGCGGATTTCATTGCTGTCGAGCTTTCCCTGCCGTGTTTGCTTGGGCCAGACATTCCTTGAACCATTAGCGTTATCGGTTGTGGAATGATTCCGGTGCTGTTGCGATCATCCCTTGCTGGATGAACCTGATGCGCCGGTGACTGCGACCCCCTGGACCGACCGGTTCAGGATGATGGCCTGGCGGCAACGGCGGGGCCCTATCTCCAGCCGGGGCATTTATTGCCCCGGCTTTATTTTGGGTCGGCGCGAATGAAACAGTTCTGGCTGAT
>CAZZVZ010000251.1:0-5373 GCA_964657655.1 Gammaproteobacteria bacterium
CTGGTGAAAATGGTGCAAGGCCAGATTTCGCTCAAGAATTTGAGCGGACCGATCACGATTGCAGATTACGCAGGCCAATCGGCGCGGCTCGGGCTTGGAATATTCCTTTGTTTGATTGCCTTCATCAGCATCAACCTCGGGCTGATGAATCTGATGCCCATCCCAATGCTCGACGGTGGGCATTTGCTGTATTATTGCGTCGAAATCATCCAGGGGCGCCCGCCTTCCGACCGATTCCTCGAGATGAGCCAGCGCGCTGGCATGGCGGTTTTGGCCTGCCTCATGAGCGTTGCTCTTTTCAATGATTTCTCCCGCCTGTTGTCCTGACCAATCTCGTGATCGACCGGGTCTTTGCCGATGAAGCATTTGCGTATGCCACGTAACAGATTCCCTTTGCATTCGATTGCCGCTGCCGTGCTGGCAGCGCTATGTGCCACCAGCGCCTACGCGGTGGAGCCATTTGTCGTGAAAGACATTCGTGTCGAAGGTGCGCAACGCACTGACGTGGGCACCGTGTTCAGCTACCTGCCGGTCAAGGTCGGCGAGACTTTCAACGACGCCAAGGCGACCCAGGCGCTCAAGGCACTGTTCGCGACCGGCTTCTTCAAGGACGTGAAGATCGAGGCGCAAGGTGACGTGCTGGTGGTGATCGTCGAGGAGCGTCCCGCCATCGCCTCGATCGACTTCACCGGTATCAAGGAATTCGACAAGGACACGCTCAAGAAGGCGTTGCGCGACCTGGGCATTTCCGAGACTGCAATTTTTGATCGTGCGCTGCTTGATCGCGCCGAGCAGGAACTCAAGCGCCAGTATCTGACGCGCGGCAAGTATGCTGCGGTGGTGAAAGCCACCGTGACACCGCTGGAACGCAATCGTGTCAGCATCACATTTAATGTCGACGAAGGCGATACTGCCAAGATCCGCCAGATCAATATCACCGGCAACAAGCTGTTCACGACAAAAGAGCTGACCGGGACATTTAGCCTTAGCACCCCGGGCTGGCTCACCTGGTACACCAAGAGCGACCAGTACTCGAAGCAAAAGCTGACAGCCGATCTGGAGACGCTGCGTTCTTACTACCTGAACCGCGGCTACCTTGAGTTCAACGTCGAATCGACCCAGGTGTCGATCACGCCGGACAAGCGTGACATCTACATCACCATCAACATCACTGAAGGCGAGCAGTACAAGGTATCGAACATCAAGCTGGCCGGCCAGCTGCTGCTGCCCGAAGATGAAATGCGCCGCTATGTCTCGCTCAAGGACGGCGATGTGTACAGTGCCGCACGCATGACTGAATCGACCAAGCGCATTCAGGAGCGGCTTGGCGCCATCGGTTACGCCTTCGCCAATGCCAACGCGCAGCCGGACATCAATCGCGACAAGCATGAAGTCGCGTTCACCATCTATGTCGATCCGGGCCGTCGCGCTTATGTGCGCAACATCACCATCACCGGCAATACCAAGACGCGCGACGAAGTGGTACGCCGCGAAATGCGTGAAGTCGAGCAGGGCTGGTTCGACAGCGACAAGATCAAGCTGTCCAAGGACCGGCTTGAGCGTCTTGGCTACTTCAAGGATGTCACCACCGACAATCCGCAGGTGGCAGGATCGAACGATCAGGTCGACATCAACGTCGCAGTCACCGAGAAGCCAACCGGCAGTTTCAATATCGGCGCCGGCTTCTCGACGGCTGAGAAGCTGGTGCTGTCGACCTCGGTGCAGCAGGCCAACGTCTTTGGCAGTGGCGAGAACGTGGGCATCGAGCTCGACACCAGTGAGCTGCAGCGCACCATCTCGTTTAACGAGACCAATCCATACTTCACGGATGACGGGGTCAGCCGTGCATTCGAGGCCTACTACCGCACGCTCAATCCGAACATCCTGAGTCTTGGTGACTACCAGGTCAAGTCGCTCGGACTTGGTCTGACCTTTGGTGTGCCGTTTACTGAAGTCGATACCGTGTTCTTCGGCATGAAGGTCGAGAACACCAATATCGATCTGACCAGCACCAGTCCGCTTGCCTATCAGGACTATGTCAGCACCTACGGCTCGTACACCACCGCTTTCATCGGCAACGTTTCGTATCAGCGTGACACGCGCAACAGCGCCCTGGCACCGACTTCGGGGGTGTTTCGCAAGGTCTATCTGGAAGCGACGCTGCCGTACCAGCTCAAGTACTACCGCTACGGTTACCAGCAGACCAATTACTTCCCGCTCTCCAAGGACTTTACCCTGTCGGTCAACGGCGCCTTCGATATCGGCGGCGGCTACGGTGGTCAGAGTCTGCCGGTGTTCAAGGACTACTACGCGGGCGGTATCGGCACGGTACGCGGCTACGATACCGATTCGCTGGGTCCGAAGGACATCAACGGGGATGCACTGGGCGGGGCGCGTCGCGTAAATCTCAACACCGAACTGCTGTTCCCGATCCCGGGTTCGGGCAACGACCGCTCGTTCCGCGCCTTCGTGTTTGCCGATGCCGGTAACGTGTTTGATGGACCGACCAACAAGGCCACGCCAGAGCAGCTGGCGGCCTACGGCCTGTCTTCGGTTCCGAACAACCAGATCTATGGCGGCTTGCGTTATTCGACGGGTATCGGCCTCAACTGGCTGTCGCCGCTTGGTGCACTGAAGCTGAGCCTGGGAATTCCACTTAACTCGAAGCCTGGCGACAACATCCAGCGACTTCAGTTCACGATTGGAAACTCCTTCTAGGGCGTGTCAGAATCAGTCTTTAAGACGAGGATTTTATGTGGAATATTGTCTCCCGCCAGGTCGCGGGCGCAGTCCTGACGACGGCCCTTGGGGTGGCGCTCTTGCCAGTCGCCCAGGCGCAAGATGCCGGGCCCAAGGTGGGCTACGTCAGCATCGAGCGCGTGCTGCGCGACTCGGCACCGGCAAAGGCCGCACAGCAAAAGCTTGATTCCGAATTCAAGCAGCGTCAGCAGGATCTGGCTGATACCGCAGCGCGCATCAAGCCGCTGTATGACTATCTCGAGAAGAACGGCTCGATCATGACCGAGTCCGAGCGCGCCTCGCGTCAGCGCGAGCTGGGCGAACAGGACAAGGAGTTCCAGCGCCGCCAGCGTGAATTCGACGAAGACGTGAATCAGCGCAAGAATGAAGAGCTGGCAGCGGTTGTCGACCGCGCCAAAAAGGTCATCTACAGCGTGGCCGACAGCGACCACTACGACGTGATTTTCACTGACGCGGTGTATTTCAATCCGCGCGTCGATATCACCGACAAAGTCATCAAGGCGCTCAATAGCCAGCCTGCAGGCAGCTCCGCGCCCGCATCTGGGGCTGCGCCTTTAGTCAAGTAAAGCGGCCGGGCAGGGTGTGCACGCATGGAGCGTGACCTTCCTCATCCCGCCCAGACCTTAAGTAGCCTGATGGATCGCTTCGGCGGGTCCATCGAGGGTGATCGAAGCCGCGTGATCCGCGGCGTGGCGCCGCTTGACCGCGCCGGCAGTTCTGATCTGGCGTTCCTCGCCAATCCACGTTACAAGCCCGCGTTCGAGGCAAGCCGTGCAGGCTGCGTGCTGATCGGTCAAGGGCAGCTCGACGGACTGAAGCCTCCTGCAGGGGTCGCGCTCTGGGTCCACGACAACCCCTATGCGCAGTTTGCCCGTGTGGCGCAGCTGTTCGCGCCCGCACAAGCACCCAGAGCGCCTGGCATCCACCCGAGCGCGGTGATCGCTCCGGATGCCACCATCGCGCCGGGAGCCAGCGTGGGCGCCTATTGCGTGATCGGCGAGCGCGCCCAAATCGCCGATCAGGTGGTCATCGGCGAGGGATGCAGCATCGGCGCGGATGTCCATATTGGCGCGGGCACCAAGCTTTATGCACGTGTGGTGATCTACCACGGCTGCCTGGTCGGCGAGCGCTGTATCCTGCACTCGGGCGTGGTGCTAGGTGCCGATGGATTCGGCTTTGCGCCGGACGGCGCCAGCTGGATCAAGATTCCGCAGACCGGACGCACCGTGATCGGTGACGACGTCGAGATCGGTGCCAATACCACCATCGACCGCGGCACCATGGGCGACACCGTGATCGGCAACGGTGCCAAGCTCGACAACCAGATCCAGATCGGTCACAACTGCGAGATCGGCGCGGGCACCGTGATGGCCGGCTGTTCGGCGGTGGCCGGCAGTACCCGCATCGGCCGTCATTGCCAGATCGGCGGGGCTGCGATGATCATCGGCCATCTCAGCATCGTCGACGAGGTGATCATCTCGGTTGGCACTGTGGTGTCGCATTCGATTCATCAAAAGGGCTTCTATACCGGCTTCTTTCCGATGTCTGACAATGCCACGTGGGAAAAGAATGCCGTGCTGGTGCGCCAGCTTGATCGCATGCGAAAGCGCCTCAAGGCGCTCGAAGAACAACTTAAGGGCGGGACATGACTTCACTTGATATCCACGGCATCCTCGAATACCTGCCGCATCGTTTCCCCATGCTGCTGATCGACCGGGTGCTCGAGTGCGAGCCTGGCAAGCACATTCGCGCCATCAAGAATGTGTCGATCAACGAACCGTACTTTCCGGGTCACTATCCGCATAGTCCGGTGATGCCAGGCGTTCTCGTGATCGAGGCCATGGCACAGGCGGCTGCCATCTTGTCGTTTCAGACCATGCAGCAAAAGCCCAACGACAAATCGATGTACTACTTCGTCGGCATCGACGGCGCGCGCTTCAAGCGCCCGGTGCTGCCAGGCGATCAGCTGGTGCTCGAAGTAACGATCGCGCGCACTGCGCGCCAGCTGTGGAAATATTCGGGCAAGGCGCTGGTCGATGGCCAGCTGGCCGCCCAGGCCGAGTTGATGTGTACCTACAAGATGATTGCCGAGGACGACGCTGAATGACCCAGGTGCATCAAAGCGCCGTGATCGAGAAAGGCGCCTTGCTGGATCATGACGTCACAGTGGGCGCTTTTTGCGTGATCGGTGCCAACGTCAAGGTGGCAGCGGGCACCGTGATCGGCCCGCATGTGGTGCTAGCGGGTGATACCACGATTGGTCGTGACAACCAGATCGCGCCGTTCTGTTCGCTGGGCGGTCCACCGCAGGACAAGAAATATCGCGGCGAGGCGACGCGCCTTGTGATTGGTGAGCGCAACACGATCCGCGAGTATTGCTACTTCAATCCCGGCACGATTCAGGACCAGGGTCTGACCAGTATCGGCAATGACAACTGGATCATGGGCTACGTGCACGTGGCGCACGACTGCGTGATCGGCAACGACACCACCATTGCCAATGCCTGCCAGCTGGCCGGCCATGTCGAGATCGGCGACTGGGCCATCCTCGGCGGGCTTACGGGCGTGCACCAGTACGTCAAGGTTGGTGCGCACGTGATGGTCGGCGCCCAC
>CAZZVZ010000252.1:0-5370 GCA_964657655.1 Gammaproteobacteria bacterium
TTTGTCAAATCGCGGCAGAAATCCAACAGTCGAGTGTCACGCTCCTGACGCGCTTTAGGCGTAGTGCAGCGGCCGTCACGATAAATAAAAATGCCGGCCGAGCCAACATTGACGTTGAGTGTTCGGGCGCACAGATCATTGTTGCGGCACGGCCCATGGCCTCCCGCACATCTGCGAGCTTGGTTGCTTGCCGGGTGAAACAGCGCGTTTTGCGTCGCGCGAGCGAGGCCTCCTCGGGAAGCGGGGATCGCGCAACCACCTGGTGTTAGTCGCGCTGCACTGAAAGGGCGCTCAACGACGGCCCGTCAGGCTGCGCGCTTGGCCAGAATCGCGTTGCCCGCGCGCGAGATCGTGCCCTTGTTCAATTGAGCGCTGATCCAGCGCGCGGTGTCGACCACCAGATCGATGTCGACGCCAGTCGCAATATCAAGCCCTTGCATCAGGTAGAGCACGTCCTCGGTTGCCACGTTGCCGGTTGCGCCCTTGGCGTACGGGCAACCGCCAAGGCCTGCCGTCGAGGCATGAAAGATCGAGATGCCGACTTCCATGCTGGCGTAGATGTTGGCGATCGCCTGGCCATAGGTGTCGTGAAAGTGGCCGGAGAGCTGCCCGATCGGGAAACACGCAGCAGCGGCTTCCATCACCTTGCGGGTCTTGATCGGTGTGCCGACTCCGATGGTGTCGGCAATGTCAATTTCATCGCAGCCGAGCGCTGCCATGCGACGCACCACGTCGGCCACCGCCTCGACCGCTACTTCACCCTGGTAGGGACATCCGAGGGAACATGAAATGCTGCCGCGCAGGCGCACCCCGGCGGCCTTGCTTGCGGCGGCGACTTCGGCGAAGCGGTCGATGCTTTCTGCGATCGAACAGTTGATGTTCTTCTGGGAGAAGGCTTCCGATGCCGCACCGAAGATCACCACTTCGTCGGCCCTCGCAGCAAGCGCTGCTTCGAATCCTTTCAGATTTGGGGTTAACGCCGAATAGATGGTGCCGGGACGGCGCTTGATGCGCGCCATGACCTCTGCGCTGGTCGCCATCTGCGGCACCCACTTGGGCGACACGAAAGCAGCCGCCTCGATGTTCGGGAAACCGGCATCGGACAGACGATCGCAGAAGGCGACCTTGACGTCGGCAGTGACGGTGCCGGCTTCATTTTGCAGTCCGTCACGCGGTCCGACTTCGACGATCTTGACCTTGGAGGGCAGGGCCATGTTTGCTCCTTAATAGCCGCGGCGACGATCGACCACACCTTCAATCGTCTCGCCACGTTCGAGTTTCACGATCTTGCCGGCAATCTGTGCCACCGAGTCTTCCAGAATCGTGACCGCAGAGACATGGGGCGTCAACGTGATGCCGGGATAGCGTCTGATGGCGTGTTCGGCCGGCAGCGGCTCAGTCTGGAACACGTCGAGTGTGGCGCCTGCAAGGCGTCCTTCGTCGAGCAACGCCATCAAGTCCTTTTCGACCAGGTGGGCGCCTCGACCGACGTTGATCAGATAGCCATCGGGCAGCAGTTTTTCGAGATTGGCGCGCGACAGGATGCCGGTGGTGTCAGGCGTCAGCGGCAAGGCGCACACCAGGATGCGTGTGCCTTTCAGGAAATCGTCGAACTGGGCGGCTCCGGCAAAGGCCTTGACACCTTCGATTGCGCGCCTTGTTCTCGACCAGCCGAGCACCGGGTACTCGAAATTCACCAGGGCACGCGCCACCCGCTCGCCGATCGCACCCAGGCCCATCACGCCAACCGGGAACTCGCTGCGCCGGCGCGGCATGCGCTGATTCCAGCGTCCTTCGCGCATCTCGCGTTCGTGGGCCGGTAGTCCGCGCGCGAAGCGCGTCACGGCCTGGCACACGTATTCGGCCATCTGCACCGACATGCCGGCGTCGCCGAGCCGCACCACCGGCAGGTCGGACGGCAGGTTGGCGATGCGCATCAAGGCGTCGACACCGGCGCCCAGATTGAACACGGCCCTGAGTGATGTCTGGGTCTCGAACAGTTTTGGATTGGGGCTCCACACCACCGCGTAGTCGGCACCGGGTGGCAGTTCTTCGGACCAGACCTCGATACTGACATCGGGCAGTGCGTTCTGGAATGCAGTGACCCAGGCATCGGGCCGGAAACCTGGAATGCAGATCACCAGTCTCATCGCGCGCCTTCCTCGACCTCGAGCAGCAAGAGCTGCGCGCCATCACTGACCTGGTCGCCAACCGCATAGAGCAACTCCTTGACGGTGCCGTCTGCTGGCGCCGCAATGGTGTGCTCCATCTTCATGGCCTCCATCACCAGTAGGGGCTGGCCGCGGCTCACCTTGCTGCCGGCTGCAACCAGCACGGCCACCACCTTTCCTGGCATCGGCGCCGTCAGGCGGCCAGCTTCTGCTTCGCTGGCACCAGCGTGCCGCAGCGGGTCGATCAGGCGCGCCGAGATACTGCTGGCGCCACGGCGCACCACGATCTGGTCGGCCGCCTTGAGGACCACTGCAGAACTGGTGTGCTGATCGAGCGTGACCCAGATATTTGCGCCCTGCGCGCGCCACATAAACGGCACGCTGTCGTGCTCGGCTAAAAGGCTTGCCAGGTCGCCTTGCTGAGACAGCGTGACACGTTTGATGCTGCCGTCGAGATCGAACTCGAAGCTACGCTGAGCCGCCGCATTGAGCCGAAAGCCCGCCAGCCTGGTGAATGGATCGTGACCTGCAGCACGCTGTTCCCGATCGAGAATCGACGCCACCAGGAAGGCCAGCTCGGTCAGTGTCGCCTCCGGTCGTGCCGGCAGCAGTTGCTCGCGCCAGCGCTCGATCAGGCCGGTATCGAGTGAGGCACAGGCGAAGTCCGGATTGTCGAGCAGATGGCCGAGGAATCTCAGATTGGTGACCACACCCGCGACCTCGCAGCCAGCCAGCGCGATACGCATGCGCTGCAAGGCTTGATCGCGATCCTTCCCCCACACGATCAGCTTGGCGATCATGGGGTCGTAGTACGGCGAAATCACGTCGTCTTGCCGCACACCGCTATCGATCCGGATCGCAGTGGGGCCGGCAGGCGCTTCCTTGGCGCCAAGAGAGAATTCGATGGCCGCGGGGAACTGCAGCAGATCAAGCCGTCCGGTTGCAGGCAGGAAATCGCGGTCCGGATTCTCGGCATAGATGCGCGCCTCGATGGCGTGGCCATGAACGCGCAGGTCCGACTGGGTCACGGGCAGTGCCTCACCCGATGCGACGCGCAGCTGCCACTCAACCAGGTCGAAGCCGGTCACCAGTTCTGTGACCGGATGCTCGACCTGCAGGCGCGTGTTCATCTCCATGAAGAAGAACGAGCCGTCCTGGTTGGCGATGAATTCCACGGTGCCGGCACCAACGTAGTCGACCGCGCGCGCGGCGGCCACTGCCGCCTTGCCCATCGCATGACGAATCTCGATCTCGAGATTGGGTGCCGGTGCTTCTTCCAGCACTTTCTGGTGGCGGCGCTGCACCGAGCAGTCGCGCTCGAACAGGTAGATGCAGTTCTTGTGCTGGTCTGCGAACACCTGAATTTCGATGTGCCGCGGCTTTTGCAGGTAACGTTCGATGAGCACGTGGTCATCGCCGAAAGAGGCGCTTGCTTCGCGCTTGCACGATGCCAGCGCGGCATCGAATTCGGCGTCGCTGGTGACGATGCGCATGCCCTTGCCGCCGCCGCCGGAACTGGCCTTGATCAGCACCGGATAGCCAATCCGCGCTGCTTCGCTGCGCAGCAGAGCTGCATCCTGATCGGCGCCGTGGTAGCCCGGAACCAGTGGCACGCCGGCCTGTTGCATCAGTGCCTTGGCGGCCGATTTGTTGCCCATGGCGGCGATCGAGCTGGCCGGCGGTCCGATGAACACCAGACCTGCCTTGTGCACTGCTGCTGCAAAATCCTCGTTCTCCGACAAGAAGCCGTAGCCCGGATGGATGGCCTCGGCACCGAGCTGCAACGCCGCGGCGATGATGGCGTCGCCCTTGAGATAACTCTCAGCCACGGGCGCAGGCCCGAGACGGTACGATTCATCGCACATGCTGACGTGACGCGCGTGGCGGTCGGCATCCGAGAATACCGCCACCGTGGCGATGCCAAGTCGTCGCGCCGTGCTGGCCACACGGCAGGCGATTTCTCCGCGGTTGGCAATCAGGATCTTTCGAAACATGGCGACTCTGTCTTGTCTTTTTGACTTCAATTGGCCGGGCTGGCCCAGCTCGATGGACGCTTTTCCAGGAACGCGGTGACGCCCTCACGTCCTTCCGTCGAGGCGCGGATCGAGGCAATGCGATGGGCCGTGTCATCGATCAGCTGTGCATTGAGCGCGCTCTCGCTGACATCGTGCAACAGGCGTTTGGCCTCGGCCAGGGCGGCTGGCGAATTCTGCAGCAGCGCGGCGCTCCACTGCGCCACGGTCTGATCGAGCTGCTCTGGCAAGACGGCCGCAGCGATGAAACCGACTTCGCTGGCTGTCCTGGCATCAAAGCGTTCGGCGCTCAGCATGAAGCGCCTGGCGGCCGCGCGTCCCATCTGGCGCACCACGTAAGGCGCAATGGTGGCGGGTATCAGGCCGAGCCTGACTTCAGACAGGCAGAACTGGGCCGCGAGGCTGGCGACGGCCATGTCGCACGCGGCCACAAGTCCCATGCCACCGGCATAGCAGTCACCCTGGACGCGCGCGATGGTCGGCTTCGGGCACGCGTAAATGGTCTGCAGCATCTCGGCCAGACCACGCGCGTCGCGCAGGTTCTCGGCATCGCTGAAATTTGCCATGCGTTTCATCCAGCTCAGATCGGCACCGGCGCAAAAAGCCTTGCCGTCGGCTGCCAGGACCACCACGCGGACCGACGGGTCACTGCTGGCATCGACAAATGCCGCGGTGAGCTCCGCAATCATGTCCTCGTCGAAGGCGTTGCGCACCTCGGCACGGGCAAGCGTCACGGTGCGCAGCGCGCCTTGCTGCTCGATTCTGATCTTTTGTGTCATGGGCGGCTTTTCTTCGATTACATGCGAAACAGGCCGAAGCGGGTCTCTTTGTCGGGCGCGTTCATGGCCGCCGACAAGCCGAGCGCCAGCACGTCGCGTGTTTGCGCCGGGTCGATCACACCGTCATCCCAAAGTCGCGCGCTGGCGTAATAGGGGTGGCCCTGGCGTTCGTACTGGTCTCGAATCGGTGCCTTGAAAGCAGCCTCATCCTGGCTGCTCCATGTCTCGCCGCGTGCCTCGAGGCCATCGCGCCTGACGGTCGCCAGCACGCTTGCCGCCTGTTCACCGCCCATCACCGAGATGCGCGCGTTGGGCCACATCCATAAGAAGCGCGGACTGTAGGCGCGGCCACACATGCCGTAGTTGCCAGCCCCAAACGAGCCGCCG
>CAZZVZ010000253.1:0-5366 GCA_964657655.1 Gammaproteobacteria bacterium
GTCCCGGTCTCATTGGTGCCGTACGAATTGATCACCAAAGCGCCCAGGCGCGCCACGGCCCGGTCGCGCAGCGCCATGCCGAGCGCGGCACCTGTCGAGAAAATCTTCAACGGCCGCGGCGGCCGATAGTCGAGCGGTGTCGATGCCAGCAGCGTGTGCAAATGAGAAGGCAGCAACGTGGTGTGGGTGATGAGCGGATCTGTCAGCAGAGGATTGACCCCACTCCAAAAGTGCAGGCTCCCGCCACAGCGCAGCGTGGCGCGCGCTACCATCTGCACGATCGAGACATTGATGGGCATGGCGACCAGGTAACGACTGTCGGCGTTAAGGCCGTATTGCCACACGCGGTTCTGCTCGCGCAGCTGGTAAGCCTCGCGGTGCAGCGCGATGCACTTGGCAGCGCCGGTCGAGCCGGAGGTCGTGAGAAGCGCCACCACATCATCGGGCTTCCAGCGCCATGCTTCGAACCTGGCGTTGGCAGGCGCTGTGTGCAGCGAGTCGAACCAGCTTCCGGATATGGAGAAGTAGCGTTGTCCTGCATCAGGACGGCCCGCATCACCGATCACCAGCGCGCAGTGCTTGAGCGCGGCACGCACACCCTGGTCGGGCGGTTCGGTAAACGCCAGCACGGTCACACCGAGCGCCTCGAGCGCAAAGGTCAACAGCAGATGCCAGCGCACATCAGAACAGGCGACCGCTGCCGGCTGCGCATCACGCAGATCAGGAATCTCTTCAAGCAACTTGTCTGCCAGGGCAACCACCAGGCGATGCAGTTGGTGATAGGTGGTCTCGCCTGCCACCGTGTCCACCAGTGCCACGCGTTGGGGCGTACGGCGGGCATGAAAGGCAATGGTATCGAGCATGCGTCCTGTCACCGGTAAGTTAGTGTCGCACGCTATCATAGCGAGCCTGGCCCCAATCCACGTCGTTTCGCTTGCCGGATTCGCGGATCACATTTCATGCTGCACATCTAAGACTCAGCCGATGCCCCTGCCACGCTATTTCCTCGCAACGGTTGCGCTCATGATGGCTCAGCTGGGATACGCTCAGAGCGCCGCACCTGTGGCGAGCCGACCCACCATCGCCACACTGGTATTTCCAGGCGAGCAGCGCTACGTCGCCGTAGCGCGCGACGTGCTGCTGGTGCAAAGCGATTTCACTCCGGATTTCGCATCCCAGTCAGGACTGATCGACGATGCGCTGCACCTGCCTTCCTTTGCCCCCTCGCATGTCGCGGCCCTGAGCGCGCGACTGCATCGTGACATGGCAGCGCTCAAGCGTCTGCCATGGCGGCGCTACGACGTCGATCAGCAGATCGACGTGCGCTGGGTCTACGCCAATGCGGCACGCATCGAGCGTCAGCTCAATGTCGAGAAGCTCTATCTGCACCGCCCGGGCGCCTGGCTCGAGACCACCGCCAATGATTACATCGCGATCCTGACCTATGCGCCTGAGCGTCACGACGCGATGGCAGCCATCACGGCGCAGATTCCCGCGATGGTGCTCGAGATGCGGCGCATCTGCCAGCCGACCAGCACCGATGCCGCCATCGCGGTGGGGCTGATCGACGGCCTCGTCGCGATGCTCAAGACCGAGCAAGATCCGGCCGCCCAGGATGCAATCGCTGCACTGAACGGCTATCGTCAGTACCTCACCGATGGCGACTTCAAGCCATCCTATCTCGTCATTGGCGCACAAAACTATGCCTGGGATCTGCAGCACGCAAGCCTGCTGCCGTGGACGCCCGAGGGTCTGCGGGCCGAGGCCGAACATGAGTTGACCCGCGTCGATCACGAGCTGGCGCCGCTCCAGGCCATGCTGCCCCCAAAGGAGCCGCTGCCGCCTGAACTCGAGCAACAGGCCGAGGACCTTGATCAGGCCCGTCTGCTACGTGATTACGACGAGATTCAGATCCAGAACCGTGCTGCGATCGAAAAGGCAGGGTTCGTGACGGTGCCCGATGGCGTCGGCCCGATCCGCGCGCGCGTGACACCCGATGCCATGGTGCCTTTGACTGGTGATGGTGGCAGCATGAACCCGCCGCCGCCGTTCATCGACTCGAACGTCGGCTGGTGGAATGTCGAACACTTTGATCCTGCGATGTCGCTTGCCGATCGTGAAGATCTGATTCGCAGGGCGGTGCTTTTTCGCGAGAGCGGCATGGGATCGTATGCGGCGCACGAGGGGCTGCCAGGGCATCATCTACAGCTGAGCATCGCAAGACTGAACCCCGATCCTGTGCGCAGCCTGTTTCAGGACTCAGTTCAAAATGAAGGCTGGGCCCTCTACGCCGAAGACGAGATGTGGCAGAACGGCGGTCTGGGCGACTCGGTACAAGCCCATGTCGGTAGCCTGCGCAGCTGGCGCTTTCGCATCCGGCGAGTGATCTACGACGTCAACGTCGAGACCGGCCGCTGGAGCCTGCAGCAAGCGGCCGACTGGAGAAGTGACGCAGCGCCAGGCCAAGGCAAGATCGACCCCGACCTTCTGCGCAGCATCAACTGGCCGACCCAGCTGATCTGCTACTTTGCCGGGCGTGAGCAGATCATGGCACTCAAGAGCGAGTTCAAGAAAAAACTCGGCGCGCAGTACAGCGAGCGTCGTTTCAACGACGAACTGCTGGCACTTGGCTCAGTCCCCTATGTCTTCGCCAGAGCCAAGATGCTGGGCGAACCGGTGCCCGATTTCTGATCGTAGGCTAGACGGTGGCGACGATGCGGCCGGCAACGCGGCCGGCAGCCAGGGCATCGAGCGAAGCATTGATGTCGCTCATGGGCCGCTCGATCAGCGGCACATTGAGTGATACGCCACCTTGCACCAGGGCAATCAGCTCGATCATCTCGCCGAGTGTGCCCACGTAAGAGCCACGAATCGCGATGTTGCGCATCGGCAGCAACGCAGTTGACAGGGAAAGCGCGCCACCAAAAAGACCGACCACCACCACGGTTCCGCTGCGTCCGATCGCTTTGATGCCGAAGTCGACGGTGTCCGGCGAGCCGACGAAATCGATCACGCCGCGAACCCCCTCGCCCACCATGCCACGCAGCTGTTGGGCCGCATCTTCCGCACTGAGATCGAGCGTGGTCGCGCCAAGTGAGCGCGCCAGGGCCAGCTTGCTGGCGTCGATGTCGCCCACGATCACCTGTGCCTTGCTGACAGCGCTGCCAAGACCAAGAGCTGCAAGTCCCAACCCGCCGGCACCAATCACAAGCACGCGATCCAGCTCGGTCAAGCTCGGCAGCTTGCGCCACGCACTGTAGGCAGTCAGCCCCGAGCAAGCGCAGGTGGCAGCCAGCTTGGCATCGAGGCTTCCATAATCGAGCAGGTAGCGTTGATGCGCCACCATGACGTAGTCGGAAAATCCACCCGGGCGCCGGGTTCCAAGCGCCTGACCGGCCTCGCAGGAGACTTCGTCGCCCGCCAGGCAGAAGCGGCACCTGCCGCATCCCGCCCAGGGGTAGACCACGCACGGAGTTCCTGCTTGCGCACTTGACTGCGGACCTGCAGCATCGACTACGCCAACAATCTCATGACCCATGGTGAACGGCAGGCGCACCCCCACGCTCTCGAAGCTGACGTTGCGCCCGTTGCCGAGATCGAGCCTGCCACTTTGGATATGCAAGTCACTGTGACATACGCCGCAGGCCGTGACTTTGACACGCACCTGCTCGCCGACAGGCTGCGGGGTGTCGCGCAGCACCTGCTGCAGCGGCTTGCCCCATTCAACGATATCGAAACTCTTCATGCGGCAGCGCTGGCACGAAACGCGATCGGGCTGAGCGCAGTTGTGCTCGCTTCGCTTTCCAGCATCGCATCGAGCATGCGCCTGACCCGCATCAGGGTGGAATCGGCCGGAATCGCGATCATCGGCGCACCTTCGGACTCGAGAATGGAACGCTGTTGTGCTTCGATGATGACCCGATCCTCCTCGAAAGCAGCAGCGACCTGTGCGGTCAGCTGGCGTGTCACATCCGGCACTGCACTCTTGAATTGATTGTGGGCGGTCGACCAGAAATAGTGTGAGGTGTGCTCGGTCTCCGGCGTGAGCGCGATGAAGGTGTGCAGTTTCATGGTCAGGTCACTGTCGCTCTCGTAGCCGTCGCCGACCGGCGCTATGACCGAGTCTTGGGCAAAATAATTGCCCGGAATGGTCCAGCTGTAATAGTTGAAGCGATCGACCGTGTCAGGCAGCTGGCTCAGCTGGCGCGCAAATGGCGGCGGCGCACTGGCGAGCGTGGTGAAACGTACCCGGACACTGGCATCGAGCACATCGACGTCTGGCTTGACCGCGCCCTGCTTTCTGGTGCCGATGGTCTTGTTGTGCACGAACGCCAGATGGGAGAAATCGAGCAGATTATCGACGATCAGCTGCACATTGGACTGGTAGCGGATGTAGCCACCGCGTTCGGCATGCCAGCCGCTGGTGTCGTGCCAGTGCGAGTCATGCGGCTGGCTCGCTTCGGCCATCGCCGCATCGCCCATGAAGATCCACACCAGGTGATCGCGTTCCACAACCGGATAGCTGCGCACCCGCAGTCGTTCGCTGATGCGCTCCTGCCCGGGCACTTCGACACACTGCCCGCTGCCATCGAACATCAGGCCGTGATAGCCGCAGCGCAGACAGTTGCCCTCGCGCTGGCCATGCGAAAGCGGTGCGTGGCGATGGCAGCAGCGATCCTCGAGGGCTGCAACCTTGCCGTCCTCTCCACGGTATAACACCACGGGCTGATCGAGCAGGCGTCGCGCCAGCAGCACATCTTCCACAATCTCGCTATCCCACGCAGCAACATACCAGGCGTTCTTGAGAAACATTGCAGGTCTCCTATTTGGAAAATCGCACCGCCATCAGCGGGCAGCGTTGTGGTTGATTACAGCGAGATGCGCGAGCCGCTGGTTGCGCAACATTACCGTTGTTTGATAACGCGCACCTCAGGGTTTAACCCAGTGACTCGCGATTACGTATTCTATACATTGGTGGGACCAGATTGGACCCTACATTGCGGTGCACCATAAGTAGCTCGCCGATCATCATCTACACCACGTCGACGTATGCCTGCTCGAGGGACAGACAGAGACGCCACTTCCGGAGACCGAATGGCCAGTACCCTGCTCGATGGCTCGACATCCCTTGACGCGTCCGCAAGTCCGCTATCTGCCAACGACGATCAGAGCTACATCGTCAAACACGTCGGCCGTCGACTGATGTGGTATCTCGCGGCCTTGTACTTTGTCTCGGTGCTCGATCGCGGCAATCTCGGCTTCGCCGCCTTGACCATGAACCGTGACCTGCACCTGACGCCAGAGATGTACAGCACCGGCGTTGGCATCCTGTTTCTTGGCTATGCCATTTTCGAGGTGCCGAGCAA
>CAZZVZ010000254.1:0-5355 GCA_964657655.1 Gammaproteobacteria bacterium
GGAGGCGCATGCCGTCTCGCAATTGTCGCAGCGAATGCAAAGCGACTCGTCGATCAGCAGCACGTCGGTCGCTTCACCAATACCTTGCCCCACGAGGAAGGTGATCAGGTCATTGCCCTTGCCCATGGTGACCATGGCTTCATTGGAACGGATGCGGTCAAACTGCTGCGCGTCGACCTTCTTTCTCACCACGGTATTGCGCGCCATCACTTCCGTGACCCGACCGGCCGTCAGCACAATGGCTTCCGAACTCACCGCAGCGCGCACTGTGGCCGAACGCGGGGCAGTGGAACTGAGCGCCATCTCGCCCACGAAATTGCCGGCAGGCACGTACGACAGCACCACATCGCGATCGTCGACGTGACGTGACACGGTGACCGAGCCGCGACGGATCAGGTACAGGCCATCGGCCTCGTCGCCTTCCTTGAACAGCACATCGTTGGCGTTGTAGTGCTTGAGTTCGGCACCTTCGACCAGGTAGTCGAGTTCGTGCTCGGGCAGGGTGGCCGCCAGGTAGCTGCGCACCACGCGCTTCAAGTTGACCGAATCAAGCACACGCTGCACCGGCGGCACTGATGCAAGCAGCCGCAGCATGGAACGCCTCGGTGTTTCGATCAGAATGCAATCCTTGCCGGCCACAACCGTGGCCGAGCGGCGCCTGCCGGAGATGAGACTCATCTCACCGAAGAAGTCGCCGACCCCGATCGTGATTGGCTTACCCTTGCCTTCTTCAGGCGGCTGGATGATGACCGTGCCAGAAAAGATGGAGAAGAAGGTGTTGGTGTAGTCGTTGCGCTTGAACAGCACCGTGCCTTCCTTGGGCGCGAGGATGGTACTGTCGAGCAGGAATTCACGCAGCTGCAGGGTGGTCAGATCGGCGAACAGCGGGATGCGCGCGCAAACGTCGGCCAGCACCTGGCTGACCGAGGGCTTGCCTGGCAAGACGCGGAACTTGTCGGCGAGGAGCGGCTCATCAGCCGGTTCGAGCGGCCGTCCGCAGATGGTCTCGACCACTTCGTAGCCCTGGTTGATGGCCTGCTTGATGAGCGGGTAGCCGCCCAGCGCACCGACCACGTAGATGCCGGCGCGGTTCGATTCATAGGTCGAAGAGAGCTGCGGCACGGCGCTTGGATCCTTGTTGGGAAACTCGATGCCGAAACTCTCGACCAGTTTTCTGGGGGCACTGGCGCCCAGGCGCGCGATGATGCGGTGGCACTCGATGGCCTCGGCGCCGTGCGCTGTCTTGACGTGAAAACGAAGCGGCTTGCCGGTGGTCTCGCGCGCCGCATTGGCTTCGACCGACTCGGCCTTGGTGCCAAAGCGGCACTCAAGACGCTCCTCACGCAGTGAACTGGTGATGAGCGTCAGATTGCCTTCCTTGCAACGTGCGAACTCCTCGTTGCGGTTGATCATGATGACGCGATTCTGGGCGGCCAGCGCCACGGCGTTCTCGATGGCCGCGTCACCCGCGCCCACCACCACGATGGTCTCATCGAGAAATTCGGCCGGATCATTGAGGGTGTACTGCACGCCATCCATGTCTTCGCCGGCTGTCCCGAGCTTTCTCAGGTTGCCCTGCAGACCGATGCCGAGAATGATGTATTCGGCGTCAATTTTTTCGCCGTTGGCAAGCGTCACCACGAAGGCGCCTTTTTCGCCGCTGATGGCGGTGACTTCGGCGTTCATGCGGATGTTGACCTTGAGGTCGGCGAGTGCCTGATCCCAGCCGCCCAGAATCGACTCGCGCGATCCGGCCTCGAAAGGCAGGGCACCGCGCATGGGCAGCACGTTGGGTTCGGCCATCACGTGCTTGCCGATCTGGTACTTGAAGATGGTGTCGGCTGGATGTGGCGAGGCTTCCAGCAGGATGTGCGACACGCCCGACTCTGCGGCGCGTGCAGCCGCCGAGAGTCCGGCAGGCCCCGCGCCTACGACGACGATCTTGAACTGTGCCATGGCGATTTCCTGAAAAAGCTAAAGCAGATGCGCGAGCTCGCAGCGCAGAATCAATTCAGACTGTGCCGCAGCACAGTCCCTCTTCGGACACCCCTCAATTCGAGGCCAGGCTCGCGCGCAGCGTCCGAAGGCGCGCCTGGAACTGGTCTTGAGGATAATGCTCTTCATTGGCCAACAGGCTGTCGATGCCGCTCAATTGACCGTTGATTTCACCGGCACGCGCAAGCCAGCCTTCGCGGTTGCTGAAGTCGACCAGGCTCGAGATCGCCATGGTCGCCTGTTCAGCTGCAGCGTAGTCCTGGTAATGCCCGGCCAGTCCTTCGTCGATCAATGCCAGTGTCAAGCCATGCAGCATAGCGCGGTCGAAGTTCAGCTGCGCCACTTTCGCTGCAACCTCCTGGGCCGTGCTGTCGAGCGCTTGCGCAGCGCTGCGCACGTCGCCCTGGCCGGTCAGCGCCAGTTCAAGATTCTGTGCCGCCGCGCGCATGCGTTCACCGAGTGCCGCATCGACCTGGCGCGCGAGCGCCACAGTCATGAGGATATTGGCATCGTTCAGCCGTGGTACGCCCGGCGACAGGGTGCGCCCAAGCGCCGTGCGCGGCTGCCAGCGCCGATCTGCCATTGGATGGTGGCAGGCCTGGCAGTCGAACAGCACCAGCTCGGGAAAGGCACCGTCGTGTCCACGCACCGGATCGAGCAGGATCTTCATGGTCTGACTGACCGCAATCGCCTGACCGACCGCCCAGACCCTGACGCCGTCCCACAGCAGGGCGTGCTTGGCATCATCGGTGCGCAGCCTGAAGTGAGCTGGCTCGATCATCGAGAACGTCTCCATCTCGAACGACAGGCGTGGGTGCCCGGCGCCCATGATGCGATGGGTCACGAGCTTGTCCTGGTTGCCGAAGTGGCATGACAGGCACAGCTTGGCACGCGCGACCGGATCATCGACCGGGTACATGCCGTTTTGCAGGTTCTGCTGGTGGGTGGCCTTGGGCGCCACGTGACTTGCCACGTAGTCCTCGCTGGCACCGTGGCAGGCCTCGCAGCCAACCCCGTCGTTAATGCTAAAGCGCGGCCCGCGCTCGGCGGCCGGGCGGTTGTCGGTGTGGCAGTCAAGACAGATCTTGGCCTGCGTCGGATCGCCGATGCCGAGCTTTTGCGCGATTTCATGCGAGCGGGCATTGGTCAGTACGTCGAGTGCGCGCGCGTGCTTGTCCAGGCGCGACCAGGTGACGTATTCGTTTTGCAAGACGTTGGAGTTTCTCCACGGATCGATCGAGCCGTGGCAGGTGCTCGAGGCACAGGTCACCGTGCCCAGGGCCTGTCGGCTGTCGTGGTCCGGCAGCGGCCAATTGATGGCTTCGCTAAACGGCAGCGGCTGATGCAGCGTCATCAGCGGCACCACGGCATCGTTCTGCGGCGCCTGCGCTGCGGCCAGGCCTGTCAAGAGGCCCGGCAACAGCACGCACATCACAAGCCGCGCTAGTCGGCGGTACCGGCGTTCGGTCATGGTTTGGCCCTCGCGTCCGCGCTTTGCTTCGCCGGAGTGGCGCCGACAAAGCCATCCTTGCTGACCCGGTCGGTCACCGTGAACGGTGTGCCATCCGGATTCAGATACATGTGTTTCATCTCGGCCTCGTTGAAGGGCCTCGAACCGATGCGTCCGAAAATCGCGATCTGGTGACCGCTTTCGTCAACGGCGCGATCGCGATCGAGTCCCTTGGACAGCGCCATCGCCGGTGAGGCGGTCTTGCGCCAGGCGATCAGCTGCGGTTTCGGTTCAGGTGAGAAACCGTAGAACTTGGGCTGGGTGTCGGGCGCTGTCAGCTGCAGCACCTTGAGCCCGTTGATGCCGTCGGCCACGTAGGCGAACAGCGATGCATTGGTCGAGGCCACCACCACGTCCGAGGCATCGTTGAGCTTGCCGTCTGCCGTGAAGTAGCTCAGCACGTGCGGCGCGCGCGGTCGCTCCACGTCGACGATCGCAAGGCCTTCGCTGCCGGCTGCCACATAGGCGTAGGTGCGTGCCACGTAGACCTTGCGCGCATCCTTCATCGGCAGATGGGCTTCAGGGACCAGCACTGGCTGCTCGGGATGCGTGATGTCGACCACATCAAGGCCCTTGGCACTGGTGACGAACAGGTAGCGGAACTGCACCGCACTGGCACGCGCCTCGGCAATCGGAATCACGCTCAAAAGGGCAGGATGCAGCGGATCAGTGACGTTGACGGCGACCACGCCGCGCGGTGTCGAAACATAGGCGGTGTCGCCTGCCACGACCACGTGGCGCGCGCCGTTGAGCACACCGTCGGGATTCCAGGTGGCAGCGCGGGTCAGGAAGTTGTTGCGCGGATCGCCATCGGCCAGGGTGTCGACGTCGGTCATGATGAGACCTTCGACCGAATCGCTGATGAAGGCATAGTGATAGATCGGCGCGAAGGGCTGCTCTTGGTTGGTCACGCGCATCAGATCGCCTTGATTGCGCAGTGGCGCGATCGACTGGTTGGTCGGCAGCGCCACGCAGGTGGCATTGGTCGAGCCGATGTGTGTGTCCTGACCGAGCGGCGATGCAGGCGCCGTGATGATGCGTTCGGACACGCCCTTGTTGCCGATGCCGGCTACGTCATAGGCGCGCATGCCGCCCGCGCCCTCGGCCACGTACAGATATTCGCCGCGCAACTGCACGCAGTTGGCGATGCCGCCGACTGTGGTCATAGGCGTTCTGCAGCTCGCGGTTGTTGGCCAGATGCTTGGCGTAGAAGTCGGGGTAGGCATAGCGCTGCAGGTAGCTGCCGATCACCGACTGGGGTTCGTCCCATTCTGTGACCTCGACCGCCTCGATATTGCTGGCCTCGCCAACCCAGGCATCGAAGCCCAGGAAGTTGACGAAGTTGGTCCCCTGCAACAGCAGCTGCGCCATGATGGCGTTGTTGTCATCGGCCTGCGACAGATGGCAATCGCTGCAGGTTTTGGTTTCGGTCTTGCGCTCGGTGTGCGGATAGTGCGGCGCAAAAGCCTGCGACGAGAACCCGCTGGCTGCAATCGGCGGCTGCTGGATGTAGATGTGTTCGCGATTGATGTTGGTCGATGACAGGATCAGCGCCGAACTCGATCGCACCGGCGTAATGCGATTACCCTTGACCGGCCCGTGGATGCCGAGCTGGAACGCGTCATCGCGCACCACCTGCGGGTTGTAGGTCGCGTAGTTGCGCGTCTCGCCCCCCTCATAGTGCAGCCGGCTGCTCTTCCAGTTGGCCTGGATCGGCAAATGACAGCCGGCGCAACTGGTGGTCCAGGACAGGTGGCAGGTAAAGCAGGTCATCTTGCTGTCATCATGGGCGAAGGCGGCTACCCCAGGCCCCCACTGTCCGGCGCGGCCTTCGGCGCCCGCGGCCATCA
>CAZZVZ010000255.1:0-5348 GCA_964657655.1 Gammaproteobacteria bacterium
CATTGAAAGAGGCGAGCGCCGAGGGGCCGGAATCGAGGTAGAGCGTGGAGAAATCGGGACTCAGAGTCAGTGCCGCGGGCTCGGTGGCTGCTTGCGCGGCAACGCTCCAGCTGCCGCCACCGTAGCTGTACTTGACCACGTCAGCATTGCTCAGGTCGCTGACAAATACGGCGCTGCGCGAGGCATCGTAGAGGAGCTGGTACGGGACCCCGGTTCTCGCGACAAAGGTGGCCGGAAGCGCGACTGGCGACTCGGCCACCGCCGTGGTGGCGACCGTCGCCAGTCCGGCGGCGTTGGCAATCGAGATCTTGTAAGCGCCAGCGCCCAGGGCCGGCAATGACAGAGATACCTGGGTGTCGGAACCAATCGCGCCCGTCACGCTCGCCTGCCCGGCCACCTGGATCTGACTTGCCGATGTGAGCTGCGACAAGCCCTTGCCGCTGACTGAAATAGTGGTCGCCGTTCCTGCAGCGACCACGCCCGATGTCACCATGTAGACCTCCGGCAGACTCTTGGTCACCGTGATGGGGTAGTCGGTGTCCGCGAGCCCCGGGGTACTGACCGTGATGTGTCCGGTCATGGTGGTGAAATTGGCAAAGGTCGATGGCAGCAGCGCCGGATAGATGCTGACCGTCATTGGCTGTGACGGGGTCCCGGTGCTGGTCTCGATGTCGATCCACGCGTCTGACGTTGATGCCTGCCAGTTGGCTGTGGGTGCGCCGGGGAACGTCAGCGCAATCTGCCGCGCCAGATTGGCGGTGGTGGCGTTCAGGTTCAGATTGAAGCTGCTCGAGCCGGTCGCCCCGGTGCCTGCGCCGACGGTGAACTGCACCGGAACAGTGATCTGCCCGATGGCGTTACCCAGCACGACATTGCCGGTATAACCGCCCTGGGCGAGTAGCGCCGGGGCGGCAGCCACGCTCAGGGTGCCACCGCTGAGCGAGGCGCTGAGCCATGCCTGATCGGTCTGGACTGCGAATGTGTCACTGGGCGGCGTCGGCGTCAGTGTCGCGGTGGTCTCGACCGTGGTGCCACCAGAGGGCGCCGACATGGTCAACGAAGCAGCTGACAACTGATAGACCACTGCCGTGTATGGCAGCGCTTCAGCCCAGGCGATCGAGCTGCAGTTCTGGTCAGTGCAAAGCTGCAGCACGAGATTGCCGGAGAACCTTCCTGCCGGCACCCCGCCAATCAGCTGGAACGACAATATGGCAGAAGTCGAGCCGGTGACCTGAAAGGTGCCGCTGATGTACTGGCTGTCTGAAACGACACGACCGTAATAGGTGCCCGAACCGTTTGTGAGGTTGGCTGTGACCTGCGCGGCCGGCGAAATAAGCCCGCTGGCATTGTAGAGACCCTGGAATTGCAACGACGATGCAGACAGCTTGACCGATGCCGAGCCAGGTGTCTGGCTGCCGCCGCTGCTGCCGCCACCGCCACCGCCGCCGCCCCCGCAACTCGCCAGACACAACATGAGAACGAGACCAAGCAGTGCGCGCATCAATTTCCCCGGTATGGCAACAAGCAGCCCCAAGCGGCTGAGATCCCGGCCGATCCTCGCGGCCAGAAGGGTTTTTTCACGGACCGTTCGAGCCGCTCCGTTTTTTTGTCAAACGCGACTATAAGGGAACTGCCAAACGAGGGGAATTGAGATTTACAGGTTTTTGTTGCAGATTGTGCGCACTCAATCAGGCGATTGCATGCTAACGGGCAGCCGCCTTCGCGCCAGTATGGTGACCATCCTCAGGGCGAGCAACCCGAGACAGATGCCAGGTCTGTCTCTTATCATCCGCCTCATGAACAAGCGACTGCTGGTGGCGTGCTGCACTGTCTTTCTGCCGCTCGTGAGCGCGCACGGCGCTTCGCGCTGCCAGATGTCGCGCATTCACGACATGGCAGTCGAAGTGGTTGGCGCCCGGGTGGTGGTGGCTGGCACAGTCAACCGGCGCGACACCCGTTTGATGCTCGATACCGGCGCCGCGCAAAGTTTCATCGATCAGTCGCTGTCGAGCGAACTTGAACTGCCGCGCAAGGCGACTGACATCTTCGCTTCGGGGCCAAGCGGCATCAAATACGTCGAGGTCGCCCATGTTCAGGAGGTCTCGGTCGGAGGTCTGTCAGGCGGCAAGATGGATCTTGCCGTTGTCGAGGACGCCGATGGCAGCAAGGATTTTGGCATGCTGGTCGGTTCCAATTTCCTGATGCAGACCGACCTCGAATTCAATCTTCCGGAGCACAAGGTTTCATTTTTTTCGACCAGCGACTGCGAGCATGCCGATCTTGGCTACTGGGACAAGGATTCGCAGGTGGTCGAGGCGGTCAATAGCGGCGCCAAGGACCGTCGTCAGGTTTTTGATGTGCTGGTGAATGGCCAAAGCGTGAAGGCCATCATCGACAGCGGCGCGCCGCACACGTCCCTGGATATTGATGCAGCCACACGTCTTGGCCTCAGCGCCAGCACACCGGGCGCGCATGCCGCACAGGAAAAAGGCGAACTGCTGTTCTCGGTTCCTCTGGACTCGATCCAGATCGGTGATGAGACCATCAAGCACGAACGCGTCGGCGTGATCGACTTCGACGGCGGAAACAAGTCGGAGATGGCGATGCTCCATGCAGAAGGCGCCCCGGTTTCCACGCAGATTGAACTGCTGCTCGGGCTCGACTTCCTGCTGGAGCACCGGGTGCTGTTCGCCGTCAGGGAACACAAGATTTTCTTCAGTTACATCAAGCCAAAACCTGCTGCCCGATAGCTGCCGCGCAGGCTGCATCCGGTCGAGGACTTCCGGATCAGCAAGGCTGGAGAACTCGGGGCGCCCCGAGGCACCCCGCAGCACGTCGCACCAGCCCCGCCTAGCGCGCGCCAGAGCGCCGCACGTCAAGCGATCTCGCTGGGCTCAAAACCTGCTGCGTGCAGCGAGGTTCGGCGATACCAAGCGCCGCCCTGCAGTCGACCCAGCCGGAGTATCTAGATGGATGAACCCTTTACGAATGTCACGCGACGCGAATTTCTGATCGTCAGCGCCGCTGCGGCAACAGCGGCGACTGCAGCGACGGTGCAAGCCCAGGGCGCGACCCTTGAGCAAGTCTCATACAAGGGCAGCCCCGATGCGCTGGTCTCGAGCGTGCAGGTGTCGCTCAAGATCAACGGTGAACAGCGCAGCCTGGTGCTCGACACGCGCACCACACTGCTCGACGTGCTGCGTGAGCACGTCCACCTGACCGGAACCAAGAAAGGTTGCGATCACGGCCAGTGTGGCGCGTGCACCGTGCTGGTCAACGGCCGGCGCATCAATTCCTGCCTGACTCTCGCGGTGATGCATCAAGGTGACGAGATCACCTCGATCGAAGGTCTCGGCAATCCAGAACACATGCACCCGATGCAGGCCGCGTTCGTCAAACATGACGGCTTTCAGTGCGGTTACTGTACGCCCGGCCAGATCTGTTCAGCCGTGGGCATGCTCGATGAGGTCAAGCGCGGCAGCCCAAGTCACGTGAGCAGCGATCTGCTGGCGCAGCCACTTCTGTCCAACGAGGAATTGCGCGAGCGCATGAGCGGCAACATCTGTCGATGCGGCGCCTATTCCAATATCGCCGAGGCGATTTCCGAGGTCGCAGCAGGAGGAGCGGCATGAAGCCCTTCACCTACGAACGCGCCACCACGCCCCTGGAAGCAGCGCGGGCAGCAAGCCGCCAGCCGGGAGCCAAATTCATTGCAGGCGGCACCAATCTGCTCGATCTCATGAAATTGCAAATCGAGACGCCTGCCCATCTGATCGATGTCAACGGTCTTGGCCTTGATCAGATCGAAGCGACCGACGAAGGTGGACTGCGCATCGGCGCGCTGGTGCGCAACGCCGATCTGGCAGCCGACATGCGGATTCGGCGTGACTACCCGGTGCTGTCGCGCGCGCTGGTGTCGGGCGCTTCGGGCCAGCTCCGAAACAAGGCGACCACGGCGGGCAATCTGCTGCAGCGAACGCGTTGCCCCTACTTCTACGATACCGCACAGCCTTGCAACAAGCGTCAGCCGGGCAGCGGCTGCAGCGCCATCGGCGGAGTCACCCGCTCGCTCGGTGTGATCGGCACCAGCGATGCCTGCATCGCAACTCATCCGAGCGATATGGCGGTCGCGATGCGCGTCCTCGATGCGACCGTGGAGACCGCCAGTGCGCACGGCGACAAGCGCCGCATTCCAATTGCCGACTTCTATCGCTTGCCTGGCCTGCACCCGGAAATCGAAAATGAGCTGCATCCAGGTGAACTGATCACGGCCGTCACACTGCCGCCCCCAGCGGGTGGCTTTCAGACCTACCAGAAGGTCCGTGACCGCGCCTCGTATGCGTTTGCACTGGTGTCTGTGGCGGCCATCGTGGCGCGCGATGGCAGCACACGGGTCGCATTTGGTGGCGTCGCGCCAAGACCCTGGCGCGTCGAGGCGGCGGAGAAGGAAAACGGAGCCAAGGCAATCGCGACGCACGTCTTCGCCAAGGCGCGACCGACCGAAGACAATGCATACAAGCTGACACTGGCCGAGCGCACGCTGAGCGCAGTGCTTGCGCAGGCAAGAGGTGCCGCATGAAATTCGACACGCCCGCAGGTCCCAATCCGATCGATCAGCTCAAGGTGGTTGGACGTCCAATCGACCGCATCGACGGCCACCTGAAGACCACCGGTACTGCGCCCTACGCCTACGAGCATCACGACGATATCCCGGCGCCGCCGGCCTATGGCTTCATCGTCGGCGCGGGCATCGCCAAAGGACAGATTGCAGCGATGGACACGCGCCTGGCAGAAGCCGCACCTGGTGTGCTTGCAGTTGTGACTGCAGCCAACGCGGGCCAGCTCGGCAAGGGAAAATTCAACGTCGCGAAACTGCTCGGCGGGCCCGACATCGAGCACTATCACCAGGCCATCGCGCTGGTGGTGGCAGAAACCTTCGAGCAGGCGCGCGCAGGTGCTGCACTGGTTCACGTCAAGTATGCAAAAGGCGATGGGGCATTCGATCTGGCCGCCGCCAAGGACGGCGCCCCCCTGGCCAAGTCCGACGGCGACCCTTCGCACACCGCAGTCGGTGACTTCGACGGCGCCTTTGCAGCGGCGCCGGTGCAGCTCGATCAGATGTACAGCACGCCCGATCAGGCGCACGCCATGATGGAGCCACATGCCTCGATTGCCTGGTGGGTCGGCGACAAGGTGCGCGTGTGGACCGCGAACCAGATGATCAACCGCGGTGTTTCTGATCTCGCGACCACGCTTGGCATCGACAAGGAGAGAACGCAGATCATGTCGCCCTATGTCGGTGGCGGCTTTGGCGGCAAACTGTGGCTGCGTGCCGACGCCGTGCTCGC
>CAZZVZ010000256.1:0-5321 GCA_964657655.1 Gammaproteobacteria bacterium
TGGTTCCTGAACGGGATCCAGCGTTTTTTCCCCGAGGCCTGGCGCGAATTCATCGGTCACGTGCCGCAAGACGCGCGCGGCGACGTGGCCGGCTGGTACCTCAAGGCGCTGCACGACCCTGACCCCGCGGTGCACATGCCCTTGGCGCGCGCCTGGAGCCGCTACGAGGCCTCTTGCTCGGCTCTGCTGCCCAACCCGGCCCTGATCGCCCATCTGGAGGAGGATCGGGTGGCGCTTGGCATCGCGCGCCTGGAAAGCCATTATTTCGTGAACCGCATTTTCCTGCCGTCGGGCGAGCTGCTGCGCGAAGTCGGCCGGCTGCGCCATCTGCCATGCGTCATCGTGCAGGGACGTTACGACATGATTTGCCCGATTGCGACCGCTGACCGTCTAGCCAGACAGTGGCCAGAAGCGCAATATGTGGTTGTGGAGGATGCTGGTCACTCGGCCTGGGAGCCGGGCATCATGGCAGCACTTGTGACCGCGTGTGAGAAGATGAAAATCATCTCTGATAAAGAAACAGCTGCGGGCCTGGCCGCATCGGCCCGGAACTTCGCATCGCAGAGGGGACGAGGAGACTGAAGATGCTAGTAAACGAAATTCTGCGCGTAAAAGGCAACACGCTCTACACGGTGACGCCACAGACTTCGCTGACCGATGCGGTCATGACCATGGCCGAGAAAGACATCGGCTCGCTGGTGGTGATGGAGTACGGCGACCTGGTCGGCATGCTGACCTTTCGCGAGGTGCTGCTGACCCTGCAAAAGCATGCAGGCACACTCGGTGATGCTTCGATCAGAAGTGTCATGGACGACCATCCCATCACCTGCACACCGAACACCGACGTTCACGAAGTACGCCGCATGATGATCGACGGTCATGCGCGCTATCTGCCCGTGATGGACGGCCAGACGCTGCTCGGCGTGATTTCGTTCTACGACGTCGCCAAGGCGGTGCTCGAGGCGCACAGCTTCGAGAACAAGATGCTCAAGGCCTATATCCGCGACTGGCCTGAGGAAACAGCGCAGTGACGGGATTCCCAGGCTCAGGACTTCCTGAGTGAAGGCAGCCTCACGGATTGCAGTGGTCGGTGCTGGAATCGCGGGGCTGGCATGCGCCCGCGATCTGGCGGCAGCCGGTCACCAGGTCACGGTTTTCGAGAAGAGCCGTGCGCCGGGCGGCCGCGCTGCAACGCGCATCACCGAACTCGGCAGCTTCGATCATGGCGCGCAGTTTTTCACGGCGCGCGATGCCGCTTTCAAGGCCATGCTGGCCGATCTCAGCGGGTCGGGCGTGCTTGCGCCCTGGACGCCTCGCCTGGCCGCCGGCAGCGACGATCAGCGCTGGCTGGTGGGTGCGCCTGGCATGCGCAGCATCGCAGAGGCGCTCGCTCGGGGGCTCGATGTTCGCTATGAGACAGTCGTGACCCGACTCGAGCGCCTCGATTCGCGCGGACCTTCGCGCTGGGCGCTGCGCTGCGTGACAGGTGAGCCCGCCCCGCAGCCGATCGAAGTGACTGAAGGTCTGTTCGATGCCGTCGTGATCGCGGTCCCAGCACCCCAGGCGCGTGATCTGCTCGATGCCGTGCCCGCCCTGCACCAGCGTCTGCGCGGTGTCACACTGCTGCCATGCTGGGCGCTGATGCTCGGCTTCGCCGAGCCCCTTGCATGCGACCTGGATGCCATCTTCGTCGACGGCCCGAGAATCAGTTTTCTGGCGCGAGATTCATCCAAGCCGGGGCGCAGAAGTGGCGAACGCTGGGTCGCCCATGCTGCCCATGCGTGGAGCGAGGAACATTTGAACGACGATCCGGCCGATGTTCTGGTCAAGATGGTCAAGGCGTTTCGCGACGCGAGCGGCTCGGCCGTGCAGCCGGTGCACGCGGTGGTACATCGCTGGCGTTACTCGCGCGTCGGTCAGGCGCTTGGCGAGCCATTTCTGTGGGACGAGCGTCAAAGTATCGGCGTATGCGGCGACTGGTGCCTTGGGGCGAGACTTGAATTTGCCTGGCAGAGCGGCATTGCACTGAAAGACGCGATGCTCCATCCTTGACGCACTCGATCAAAGCGCGAGGATGAGGGGAGCAGCGGCATGAACGATGGCAGCGATGTGGTGCAACAGGATCAGCAACAGGCGGAGCTGCACACTTCGCAGTTCGCATTGCTCAGTCAGAGGCGTTTTGCGCCGTTCTTCTGGACCCAGTTTCTCGGCGCCGCCAACGATAACGTCTTCAAGATCTGCTTTACCGGTCTTGCGACTTATCATGCCGAACTGTTTGCCGGCATTGATCCGAGCAATACGGCATTCATCATCTCGGCGATCTTTATCATCCCGTTCGTGCTGCTGTCGGCCACCTCCGGTCAGATCTCAGACAAGTTCGAGAAGTCCCGACTGATTAGGCTGGTCAAGAGTCTTGAGATTGCCATCATGCTGATCGGTGGCACCGGCTTTCTGATCCACTCGGCCACGCTGCTGTTCCTCGGCACCTTGCTGATGGGTGTGCACTCGACCCTGTTTGGTCCGGTCAAGTACGCCTATTTGCCCCAGCATCTGATCAAAAGCGAACTGACAGGTGGCAACGGCATGATCGAGATGGGCACCTTCGTTGCCATCCTGATCGGTACCATCGTCGGCGGCGAGCTGGCCAACCTCGGCGCCTTTGGACTGCCCATCATGGCGGGTGTGTGCCTTTCGATTGCCGTGGCCGGCCGCATTGCATCGTCGTTCGTGCCGCTCTCCCCGTCGTCAGAGCCCAATCTCAAGATCAACTGGAATCCGGTCACCGAAACCTGGCGCAACCTGAAACTCGCCCATAGCGACCGCGTCGTGTTCCAGTCGCTGCTCGGCATTTCCTGGCTGTGGTTTTTCGGGGCCACCTTCCTCACTTCGTTCTTCAACTTCGCACGTGATGTGCTGGGCGGTGATCCCCAGGTGGTGACGCTGCTGCTCGCGGTATTCTCGGTTGGCATCGGTATTGGTTCGCTGTTGTGCGAGAAGCTCTCGGGACGCAAGGTCGAAATCGGCCTGGTGCCATTCGGCTCGATCGGCATGACCGTGTTTTCGGTCGACCTCTATTTCGCGAGTCACAATCTGACGGCCAGCGGCGTGGCCGGTGTCGGCGTCTTTTTGCAAAGCAGGACGCACTGGCATGTGGTGATCGATCTGTTTTTGCTGTCGATGTTCGCGGGCTTCTATAGCGTGCCGCTGTACGCCCTGATCCAGACGCGCAGCAAGCCCTCGCACCGGGCACGCATCATCGCTGCCAACAATATTCTCAATTCACTTTTCATGATTGTCTCGTCCCTGCTGGCACTGGTGCTGCTGTCGCGCCACTACACCATTCCCGAGCTGTTCCTTGTCACGGGGCTGCTCAACGCAGCTGTAGCGCTCTACATCTATCGCCTGGTGCCTGAATTCCTGATGCGCTTTCTGGCCTGGCTGCTGATCCATTCGGTGTATCGCGTCAGGGGTGTCGATCTGCAACGCATCCCGACCGAGGGACCTGCGCTGCTGGTGTGCAATCATGTCAGCTTTGTCGACGCGGTCGTGATCATGGCCGAGTCGCCGCGGCCGATCCGCTTCGTGATGGATTACCAGATATTCAAGGTGCCGGTGCTGTCATTCATCTTCCGCACCGCCAAGGCAATTCCGATCGCGAGCGGCAAGACCCATCCCGAAATCCTCGAGGCCGCCTACCTGCGCATCGACCAGGCACTGGCCGACGGCGACCTGGTGTGCATCTTTCCCGAGGGCCAGCTGACCCGCACCGGTGAAATGAATCCTTTCAAGGGTGGTGTCGAACGCATCGTGGCCCAGCATCCGGTGCCGGTGATTCCGCTCGCACTGAGAGGTCTTTGGGGCAGTTTCTTTTCACGCTTTGGTGGCTCGGCATTCGGTACTCTGCCGCGACCCCTGCAGCGCGGCTTGTCGAGCCGTCTCGAACTCGTCGCTGGTGCACCGGTCCCAGCCGCAGACGTCAGCGCGAGCATGCTGCAGCAGCGCGTATTGGAACTGCGCGGCGCGAGTCTGTGAAGGGCCGGTGAAGCCGGGCGCCGCTGGCGCCCCTGCTAGACTCGCAATTTTCCGATCGACGACATCATGGCGGGTTCGACCCTCGGCACTCTCTTTTGCGTCACCAATTTCGGCGAGTCGCATGGCCCGGCGATTGGTTGCGTCATCGATGGCTGTCCGCCGGGGCTGCCCCTCGAGGCGGCGGACATTCAGCGCGACCTCGATCGCCGCAAGCCTGGCACTTCGCGACATGTGACCCAGCGCCAGGAAGCCGATCAGGTCGAAATCCTTTCAGGCGTCTACCAGGGCGTCACCAGCGGCACCCCGATTGCCCTCCTGATTCGCAACACCGACCAGCGCAGCAGCGACTACAGCGCCATCGCAGAAAGCTTTCGTCCGGGGCATGCCGATTATTCGCACTGGCACAAATACGGGGTGCGCGATCCGCGTGGTGGTGGCCGGGCTTCGGCACGCCTTACCGCGCCCACGGTCGCAGCCGGTGCGGTGGCGCGCAAGTGGCTTGCGGCAGAGCATGGTGTGCTGATTCGTGCCAGGCTGGCGCAGATGGGCAGCATCGAGGTGCCACTCAGCGATTGGTCAGAGGTGCACAACAATCCCTTCTTTGCGGCGGATGCGCGCGTCGTGGCCGCGCTCGAGGCGCACGTCGACGCGTTGCGCCGTGCCGGCGATTCGTGCGGCGCCCGGGTTTCGGTCGAAGCGCAGGGCGTGCCGGTCGGTCTGGGTCAACCGCTTTACGACCGGCTCGATGCAGACATTGCACACGCCATGATGGGGCTCAACGCCGTCAAGGGCGTCGAGATCGGCGCCGGATTTGCGAGCGTCACGCAGCACGGCAGTGAACACGGCGACGAGCTCACGCCCGGCGGATTTCGCAGCAATCACGCGGGTGGGGTTCTTGGTGGCGTCTCGACCGGCCAGGCGGTGCTGGTGTCGCTTGCCATCAAGCCGACTTCGTCGATCCGCATCGAGCGAGACAGCATCGATGTGCACGGGGCACCAGTGAAGCTGCAAACGCTCGGTCGTCACGATCCGTGTGTCGGCATTCGTGCCGTGCCAGTGGTCGAAGCGCTGCTGGCGCTGGTGCTGATCGACCACGTCCTGCAGCAGCGTGCCCAGTGTCAGGATGTGAAGGTCTCAACCCCTGATATCGCGCGCCTCGAACGCGCATCGAGCAAGGGCCGCTAGAGCAGCAGCAGCGACAGTTGCTGCTGCCCCGAGGCGCATGCCTCAGCCTCCCGAGCGACCACCAGCTGCGCCACCACTCGGTGCGTCCTTGTTGATGCCAAGCA
>CAZZVZ010000257.1:0-5319 GCA_964657655.1 Gammaproteobacteria bacterium
GAACCCTTCGAGTTCCTGCAGGCGCTTGACGTTGGCGTCGGCCGCAGCGAGATTGGCCTGCGCCTGCGTGTAGGCACTCTGGCGTTCATCGAGCTCCTGCTGCGACACGGCGTCCTTCTGGCGCAGGGCCTGCCAGCGCTCTGCCGAGGACTTGGCGAGCGCGAGGCTCGAGACCTGCTGCTGGCGCGCCGCCACCGCCTGAGACAGCTCCTGATCAACCTCGGGCGCGGAAATGGTCGCAAGCAGTTCACCCTTCTCCACGTGCGCCCCGATGTCCTTGTTCCAGCTCACCAGATAGCCATTGGAGCGTGCATAGATCGGCGACTCGACCAGGCCCTGCAGCGTACCGGGCAGTTCCACTGAGGTGCCGCCGTTGGACTGATCCGGGGCGATGACACTGACGTACTGGGTTGCCTGGGCCGTGGTGCGGCGATCCAGTTCGTGGCCGTCGACAATGCGCGCAACCACGGTCCTGATGGCACCGAGTGCCAGCAGGATCAAGATGATGAAGACAGCGATGCGGGCACGCCGCATCATCGGTCCACGGGGGGCGTGGCGCTCGGCATTGCCACCTGCGTGGATGCCTAGGCTCTGGTGACTCTCACTCATGCGGAAGCCGCCGTTTCGGGATCGTTTGTCGGGCCCGCGTGTTTCTGCGAGCGGTGAAGAAGCCAGCGGTGCACGGTGGCGAACACCACCGGCACAAAGAACAGCGTCGAGACCGTGGCAAACAGCAGACCACCGATGGTGGCGCGACCAAGAGGAGCATTCTGCTCTGCACCCTCGCCGATGCCAAGCGCCATGGGAATCATGCCGATGATCATGGCAAGCGCGGTCATCAGCACCGGACGAATGCGCGTAGCGCCCGCTTCAAGTGCTGCGGTCAATGGCGGCGCGCCTGCGTCGAGTCGCTGACGCGCGAACGACACCATCAAGATACTGTTGGCGGTCGCCACACCCATGGTCATGATGGCGCCGGTCAGCGCCGGTACGGAAAGCGTGGTGCCGGTGATGAACAGCATCCAGACAATGCCGGCGAGCGCGGCCGGCAGCGCAGTGATGATGATGAGCGGATCAACCCACGACTGGAAGTTCACCACGATCAGGAGATAGACCAGGATGATGGCCATCACGAGACCGATTGACAGACCGAGAAACGACGTCTGCATGGTCTTGACCTGGCCACGGATGTCGAGCTTGCCGCCCTTGGGCAGCTTCGGTCGCAATTGATCCGAGAGCTTGGTCACTTCCTTCGCGACACTGGCCAGATCACGCCCTTCAACCGAGATGTACAGATCGAGCACCGGCGTGATGTTGTAGTGCGACACGATGGCCTGCTGATTTTCCGGTGCGACCGCCGCCAGGTTCGACAGCAGCTGCGGTCCCGTGCTGGTGGGCGACCCGGCCGGGCCGCTGGTCGCAGCACCGCCCGCACTCACCGGAGTTCGCATCAGCGTATCGAGGGTATTGACGCGATATTGGGGCGTCTGCACGGCGATGTTGTAGACCACGCCGTTTTTAGGATCGAGCCAGAAGGCAGGCGCTGTCTGGAAACTGCCCGACAGCGACACCAGCACGTTTTGCGCGACGTTGACGGCGTTCAGGCCAATCTGCTGGATACGAGTGCGGTCGATGTGCAGCCCGATGGTCGGTTCATCCAGGCGCTGCTCGATGTGCGCGTCGACCGTGCCTGGAATTTTCCTGACCTCAGCCAGCAGCTGATTGGCGAGCTCTTTGTTGGTCGCGATGTCGGCGCCTGCGAACTGCACGTCAATCGCCGCGGGCAATCCAAAGTTGAGGATCTGCGTGACGATGTCTGCGGGCTGAAAGAAGAACTCCAGGCCCGGGAAACGCCTGGGCAGTTCTTCACGCAGCTTTTGCACATAGATACTGGTCTTGCTGTGATGTTGGTTGAGCGCAATTTGAATTTCGCCGTCGAGCGTGCCGATGGTTCCGGAGTTGCTGTACGAGAGGTTGATCCCCGAGTACGGCAATCCGAGGTTGTCAAGAATGGTGCCGAGTTCCTTGGCGGGCACAACCTCGCGAATCACCGCCTCGACCTCGTCGGCCAGACGTGCCGTCTCTTCAATGCGTGTGCCGGTTGGCATGCGCATGTGCAGGCGGATCAGGCCGGCATCGACACTTGGAAAGAAGTCCCGTCCGAGGAACGGAAACAGGCCAAGCGACAGGATGCAAAAGCCGAGAAACAAGGCACCGAACATCTTGCGGTGGGTCAGCAGACCCGACAGGATCAGGATGTAGCCTCCACGCATGCGCTCGAAGCGCCGGTCGAACGCCTGGTAGCCGCGTTCCAGCAGGTTGGGCTTTTTCTGCTTGTTCTTGTTGTCTTCAGAATGACTGTGGCGCATCAGGATCAGCACCAGCGTGGGAACCAGCGTGCGCGACAGCACGTAGCTTGCGAGCATCGCGAACACCACTGCTTCGGCGAGCGGAACGAACAGATACTTCGCGACGCCCGTCAGGAAAAACATCGGCACGAACACGATGCAGATACAAAAGGTCGACACCAGCGCCGGGATGGCAATTTCGCCGGCACCGTCGAGGATCGACTCGTAGAGCGGCGTGCCCATGTGCAGATGGCGCTCGATGTTCTCGATGGTCACGGTCGCATCGTCGACCAGAATACCGACCGCGAGAGCCAGGCCGCCGAGGGTCATGATGTTGACCGTCTCGCCGAGCGCATGCAGGGCCAGCAGCGACGAGAAAATCGACAGAGGAATCGAAATGGCGATGATGCAGGTGCTGCGCCAGTTGCCAAGGAAGATCAGGATCATGGCGGCCGTGAGCGCCGCGGCGATCAGCGCTTCGCGGACCACACCGCCGATGGCCGCCTTGACGAAGATCGACTGATCAAACAGCGGCTCGACCTTGAGGCTTTCAGGCAGGATCTGCTTGGCCTGCGGCAGCAGTGCCTTCAAATTATTGACGATCGACAGCGTCGAGGCGTTACCGTTCTTCAGCACCGACACCAGGACGCCGCGCGAACCGTTCTGGCGCACGATATTGGTCTGCGGCGCGTAGCCATCGCGCACATGCGCCACTTCGCGCAGGTAGGTGGTGGCGCCGTTGATGGTACGCACCGGCAGATCGTTGAGGCCTGCGATGGTGTTCGGCGAACCATGCAGATCGACCGTATATTCGTCGGCGCCGAGCTTGGCGGTGCCGCCGGGCAGGATCAGGTTCTGGGCATTGACTGCGGTGACCACGTCGTTCGGTGTCAAGCCGCGCGCCTGCAGCGCCGCGGTGTCAAGATCGACCGAAATCAGACGGTTCTTGCCGCCAAACGGGAACGGCACGGCAGCACCGGGGATGGTGATCAGTTGCGGGCGCAGGAAGTTGACGGCCGAATCGAACAGCTGCTGCTCGGACAGCGACGAGGATGACAGTCCCAGCTGGATCACGGGGATACTCGAAGCCGAGTATTTGATGATCAGTGGAGGCGTGATTCCTGGAGGCAGCTGGCGCAACTGCGCCTGTTCAATCGAGACGGTCTGGGCGATTGCCGTCTGGATGTTGGCCGTTGGCTGAAAGAAGATCTTGATGATCGAGATGCCGGCCAGGCTCTGCGACTCGATGTGCTCGATGTCGTTGACCGTGGTGGTCAGGCTGCGCTCGTTGACCGAGGCGATACGCTGACCCATATCCTGGGCCGACAGCCCGGTGTAGTTCCAGATGATGCTGATCACCGGAATATTGATATCCGGGAAGATGTCGGTCGGCGTGTCCATCAAGGACAAAGGCGTCGCGAGCAAAATCAGGAGCGCCATCACGATGAACGTGTATGGCCTTCGCAAAGCGACTTGAACAATCCACATCGAAGGGCAGGCTCGGAGGTTTTATTGTGCTGCAGTGCAAGGCGAGCCGCGATTCTAGCGTGGCTTTAGCGGCGCGGTTTTGTCGGTGATGATCGGTGACGCATGGCAATTGGCGCAAATAAAGCACAAAACCGGCCATGTCAGCCGGTTTTGTGTGCGAAGGGCCGCGCCTGCTGGCGCAAAGGTCTCGTCAGCTGGCCGTGCCGACTGCGGCAAATGGCCCGGTATAGGTGCCCACCGTACCGTTTTCAATCACGGTGTAGATCGACCTGCCATAGAAGAACGGTTCACCAACGTCAAAAGTACCGGTCGGCACCGACAGCTGCCCGATCGGCGCTCCGAGGTTGTTGAAGGCGTACCCATTGGCGCTGGTGGTCGAATCAAACAGATTGATCGCATTGCCGATATTGAAGGTAAACGACAGCGTTCCGAGCAGCGACCCGTTGCCAGTAATGGTGGTGCTTGGGCTGGTGTACTCGGTCGTCGGGCAATAGAAGCCCGGCGCCTGGCTGCTGGCGCCGCACTGGGTAATCGAGGAATTGAAGAAATAGACCGATGAGCCGGAATCGATGAAGCTGCTCATATAGGCCGTACCGTTGTACGTCACGGTCAGATAGCCCGCATCGTCGACGCCGATTGGGGTTCCGGCCGGCAGGTCGTTATTGGCCCCAGTTCCGGTGCTACTGACGCCAAACACCAGCAGCCCATTGGCGGCAGAGGCGCCCGTATCAGGCACGCTCGGCAGCTCGATGATGTTGCCGTTGTTGTAGGGCGCCGGAAACGACGATACCGGATTGGAGACCTGCAGATTCTGCGCGATGCCTGCGCCATTGACCTGGCTGCAGCTATCGGTGATGCAGTTGTAGTAAAACGGGTCTCCGCCCAGTCCGTTCATTGGTGGTGTGTACCCTGACGCCGTGCAACCAGGTCCGCAATCCTGCATGAAATAGCCGATGCCGATGATGCCGTTGGCACCCAGCGTCGAGGCGTCGTTCTCGACGTATTGCTGGTACGAGCACGATGCCGGCTCAGGCGTGGTCGGCTCGGCCGTGCTGGTGGCCGATCCAGTCGATGCCGTTCCGTTGCCGTTGCCGTCGACCGCGACCACCGCGCTATCGTCCACCACCTGGATGGGGATATTGGTTGCCGTCAGGCCACCGGCGTTGGTGCCCAGGGTGACGTTTGCGTAACGCACCGCGCCCCACGCCGTGCCATCTGCGAATTCTGCACACTCTCCCACTGGACTTCCGCCATTCATCACGGCCGGCAATCCGAGACTTTGAACCTTGCTCGCCAGAACGCGTAACCCGGTGGATCCGGTGTCGACCTGAATGTTGGGGATCGCAACACAACTGTTCGTATTGGGCGTGCAGACCGTCACGGTGACATAGATGACGTTGGGGAAACTGCCATTCAGACCGGTATTGACGCTGATCTGGGTGACGTTCGGACCCCTCAGCTGATTTGAAAGCGTCACCACCGG
>CAZZVZ010000258.1:0-5316 GCA_964657655.1 Gammaproteobacteria bacterium
TGCCATTGAAGCAGGCGACTTCCCCGAATGGGAATTCTGCCTGCAGACCTTTACGCAGGACCAGGCCGACGGCTTCGACTTCGACGTGCTCGATCCGACCAAGCTGGTGCCCGAGGAACTTGTGCCAGTGCAGATCATCGGACGCATGGTGCTCAATCGCAATCCCGACAATTTTTTTGCCGAGACTGAACAGGTCGCGTTCTGCACCGCCCACATCATCCCGGGCATCGACTTCAGCAATGATCCACTGCTGCAAGGCCGCATCCATTCCTATACGGACACGCAGCTGACGCGCCTGGGCGGCCCCAACTTTCACGAGATTCCGATCAATTCGCCAATCGTGCCGGTCGCCAATAATCAGCGCGACGGCATGCATCGCCAGACCATCAATCGCGGTCGGGTTGCCTACGAGCCCAATTCCATGGCGGGCGGCTGCCCGTTCCAGGCCGGCACCAGGGGCTTTGTCAGCTTCCCGCAGCCTGTCGAAGGCGACAAGGTGCGTGGCAAGCCGGAGAAGTTCGCCGAGCATTATGCGCAGGCGACCATGTTCTACACGAGTCAGTCCCTGCCCGAGCAGAACCACATCAAGTCGGCATTGCGCTTCGAGCTGTCGCGCGTGCAGCTGCCGCCGATCAGGCTGCGCGTGCTGTCGCTGTTGCGTAACATCGATGAAGATCTGGCCGCGAGTGTGGCTGCCGACCTGGGTCTGCCATTGCCTGAAGCGCTGCCGCGTGCCGACATTCTGCCGGTCCCGGAATATGCGCCGTCGCCAGCCCTGTCGCTGCTGGCACGCCCGGGTGACGGTGGCGTCAAGACCCGTCGCGTCGCAATCCTGGTCGCAGCAGGCATGCAAGGCGCAAGCGCGCGAGCCGCATATCAGCAGCTGCTCGAGGCGGGCGCCGTGCCGCGCATGGTGGGCTTAAGGCTTGGCAGTGTTGCGGTATCGGACGGTGATCCGATCGAGGTCGAGATCTCGGTCGAGGCCGGTCCTGGCGTTCTCTACGACGCCGTGGTGATGCCCGATGGCGAGCAGGCGATCAAGGCCTTGCGCTGTGGTCAGGTGGGTGAATTCCTGATGGAACAATATCGCCATTGCAAGCCGATCCTGGCGCTCGGCCAGAGCACCAGCCTGCTTGACGATCTGGGTATCGCGCACGTGGATGCAAGCGAAGGGGACGGCACCGCCACGATCCTGTCGGCCAAGAGCAACGCACAGGACAAGGGTGTGGCGCGCTTCATTCAGGCACTGGCGCAGCATCGCGACTATGCCCGCGAGACTGACCCACCAATGGTCTAGCCGAAGCGCCGGTATCGCTGCGAGCGCCGCGATACCGGCCGCTTTTCACTGCTACGGCTTCAGTGCGTTCTTGAAGTCGGGGTCGGAAAACAGTTTGCCCGCCAGATCATGGTATAGCGAGCCATAGCCTTGGCGCGCGGCCGGGATGCCGACCGCGCCGATTACCGATGATTCCCAAGTTGCGTCAGATGCGAGAGTCTTGTCGTACACCTGACGGCCCGCGCGGGTGATGGTGAAATGCGCTGCCAAGCGACCTTTTCCTTTCGGTACGCTCGATTCCACCATGTTTTCGGTCAGGCGAGCGCTAATGACGATATCCGACGTGTCGCTGTACACCCCCGCGGCTTTGAGCTCTGTCGTAATCTCGTCCTTGAGCTGGCCCGAAAAGGTGCCGCTGGTGGGATTCAAGGTCGAGGCGCGAATGCCGAGCGATTTATCGATGCTGGGGTCGACTCCATCGGCCAGCCTGAAGTCGTCGGTGCGCGCTGCTGCCAGTGGTGTGGCGCGCAGCTGTTCGACCACCTGGGGCGACGCCGAGGAGGCCGGCAATGTCGATGCACAACCCGTAAGGCCGGCTGCTGCACACAGTGAGGCGCACACCAGCAGTGTACGAAGCTTGATGCGAATCATATGAGTCCTCTGGTCCTTGAAGTTATTTGAAGTTGGGATCCTGCGAAACGCCGTACATCAAGACACTGATGATCTGGTTCACGATCGCCGCGATGGCGGCTTTGGCGCTATCCATTTTGATGACTGGCAACTGCGGCCCGGAGGTATTGCCGAGCGAGAGGTAAAGCGCATGACGGCCCTCCTTGCTGATCGAAGCCTGTCCTGGTCCTGGCGAGTAGTTCATCTTGACGATGAAGCCATCGCCAACGGTGCTGCCGACCAGTCCGAATGTGGCGCCAGTGACGAATCCCTTGGCCCCGGCATCTTCTTGCAGGGGAACGTTGTTCCACACCACGCTCAGCAGTGCGCCACCTGGTACTGGCGCATCGGAAATCTCGGTAAAGAGTCCCGTGGCCTTGATGCGCTCGGTCACCATCGGCCGCAGCTGTGTTGTGGCCTGCACGTTGTCGAGGCCCTTGGTCTGGGCCACGAACAGGAGTTGCACTGCATGTTGCGGCTCGACTTTGACGAACTGCGAGTTGGCCACTTCCTTGACGTTGCTATCGACGTAGAACGTGCCGCAGCCTGTGAGCGCCAGACCAAGCGTGAGCGCGAGGCCCAACCGTAATGCCGGAAAAAGACGCAAAAACCCCTTCATGTACACACTCCCTGTGTATTTTAGTGAAACGATAACAATCGGTGGCCTTCCCGGTGAGCTGTTTCGCCCAGTTGACGATGTTGGGTAAGGCACCTATCTCGCTGACGTGTCCGAGCAGGATAGACGACCCACGCCGTCACCATGCTCAGGTTGCTGAGTATGGTATCCGAGCTCGGCTTCACTAAAAGCTAGGGTAAGTCCGCCTCGCGCGCCGGCGTCTATTAAGGTTGGCCGCCAACCAGAGCTATGCTGCGATGTCGTCGAGACTAAAAATCTCTTTTGAATCGTCATAGCTGAACACTTCAGCGTAGCGTGCCCAGCGGATGATGGCATCGATGGTTTCATCAGCCGCGCTGTCAGAAAGGTGATCCTCCAGTTCCTGCTGGAAGCGGGCACGCGGTGCACTGTGCCCGGGACGCTCGGCCAGCACACTGCGGATGCGTTCGGCAAGCGGCACCGACTTGAGCAGCTGACGCGCGAACAGCTGCTTGCGCTGCTGCATGTCGGCAGCCACAAATTCATGACCGAGGGCGGTGAGTGTAATGTCGCCTTCATGCATGTCGGCCAGACCCAGGTAGTGCAGCGCCTCGCCGATCGGAAACAGGTCGTCGACTTCAAGACGCAGGTGCTCGGAGATCTGTGGCAGATCGGCCTTGCCGTTGTAGGGCGCGGCGCCCACCATCTCGAGCAGCCCCGAAATCAGATTGGTCGATACAGGAACGAGCCGGCTTGCGACCGTTAGGCCCGGTGCACGCGCCCCGCCCGCGCTGGTGCGCGCCGTCATCATGGCGTAGATGTCATCGACCAGCTGCCTGAAAGCGGGATCAAGACGGTTGCGCGGATGCGGGAAATCGACCTTGATCTCGGCAGCAATCCGGCCTGGATTGGCATTGAGCAGCATGATGCGATCGCACATGAAGACCGCTTCCTCGATGTTGTGGGTCACGATCAGGACCGCCTTGATGGGCAGCTTGCCGCTGACCCACAGATCGAGCAGGTCGGTGCGCAGCGTCTCGGCCGTCAGCACGTCGAGCGCCGAGAACGGTTCGTCCATCAGCAACAGGGTCGGATCGACGACCAGGGCGCGCGCGAAACCAACGCGCTGGCGCATGCCGCCGGAAAGCTCGCGCGGGTAGGCGTTCTCGAAACCGTCGAGTCCGATCAGATCGATGGCAGCCAGCGCGAGCTTGCGCCGCTCCGATGCCGGCGTGCCGATCGCCTCCAGTCCGGCCTCGACGTTGTCAAGCACAGTCAGCCATGGAAACAGTGCGAAGGTCTGGAACACCATGGCAATCCCGCGTGCCGGTCCAGTGAGCGGCGCGCCCTGGTAGGTCACCGTGCCGCCGGTCGGCTTGATCAGGCCTGCGATGATGCGCAGCAAGGAGGACTTGCCGCAACCAGAACGTCCCAGCAGCCCGACGATCTCGCCCTCGCGGATATTGAGACTGACGTCATCGAGCACCAGCAGTTCGCCCTGGGCCTTGTCGAAGCCGCGGCGCACGTGCTCGAGGTGGATGATCTCGGCGCCCTTGGTCTGGTTGTTTTGCATCATGGTCCTTCTCTAGTCGCCGCGTGTGCGTTCGGCTGCATACGCGTACAGGGGTCGCCACAACAGGCGGTTGAATAGCACAACATAAATCGACATGGTGCCAATGCCCAGCAGAATGTGCGGGTAGTCGCCCGCGGCAGTCGTCTGCGCGATGTAGGCGCCAAGCCCGTGCGCGGCCAGGTGGGTATCGCCCCAGGACACCGACTCCGACACGATACTGGCGTTCCATGCACCGCCCGAGGCGGTGATTGCGCCGGTGATGTAGTAGGGGAAGATGCCAGGCAGCATGGCCTGACGCCACCACTGCCAGCCGCGGATATGGAAATTGGCGGCGGCTTCCTTGAAATCGTTGGGATAGGCCGATGCGCCTGCGACCACGTTGAACAGCAGATACCACTGCGTGCCAAGAATGATGAGCGGGCTGAGCCACAGATCAGGGTTGCCGTGAAAGCGCACGATCAGCACCACGAACACGGGAAACAGAAGGTTGGCGGGAAAGGCGGCCAGGAACTGGGCCAGCGGCTGCACCTTCTCTGCGATGCGCGGACGAAGGCCGATCAGTACGCCAAGCGGCACCCACACCAGCGAGGCGACCACGATCAGCACCAGCACGCGCACCAGCGTGATGGCTCCAAGCCAGGCCACGTGCACCACGTCTGCGAGCGACACGGAGGCACGCGCGAACGAAAACAGCGCCCAGGCGAGATAGAGCACGAACAGCGTCAGCGCCGTGTTGAACACAAAATCGAATGCCGGCCGGCGCGCGACCGGCGAGTCGACCACGCGGCTGATCGGCCGCGGGAAGCGCAGCGGCCAGCGCGTCATGGCCAGGAAGCCACGGCCGATCGGCGCCAGCATGTAACTGACCAGGCGCGTGCGTTCGATCAGGTTGAGCAGCCACGAGGTCGGGGCCGTGGCGCTGGCAGTATTTTCCATGCGGAACTTGTCGGCGAAGGCGACCAGCGGACGAAACAGCAGCTGATCGTAGGCCACGATCACGACCACCATGGTGATGATCACGTAGCCGACTGCATGAAGATTGCGCTCGTCGATCGCCTTGGCCAGATACGAGCCGACGCCGGGCAGCAGCACAGTGTTGTTGCCGACCGTGATGGCCTCGGAAGCCACCACGAAAAACCAGCCGCCCGACATGCTCATCATCATGTTCCAGATCAGGCCTGGCACCGCAAACGGCACTTCCAG
>CAZZVZ010000259.1:0-5293 GCA_964657655.1 Gammaproteobacteria bacterium
GAGGCTGCCTCCGAGATAGGGCAGTGTGCCGCCATCGGTCCAGCTGATGTGTGGCACGGCGCGGCGCCGTCCCTGCATCTCCTGAATCTTGGCGATGATCCAGCGCTCCTTTTCCTGCAATGCGCTTTCGATCTGGCCCATCGGCACCCAGCGTGGTGCTGTCACTGAGAGACCTTCTTCGTCGACCACGAAGCCAATGCTCTTGCGTCTGGAACGCTTCAGGCGATAGCTCACCACCTGCGAGCCGAACTGGATCAGTCGTTTTTTCTCGGTCGACGCCGGCGGCGTGACCTCTGGCTGCGGCGCAAAGAACGGCAGCTCGAATTGCAGAGCAAGCTGGTCAAACAGGCGGCGGGCTGACGTCGGCATAGGCATGCGGGCTGATGCGCCGCATTTCGCTTTCGATCCACGATTCTACCGCGCTCGTGAGCTGTTCTGGTGTGCGACCTTGCGAACTGATTGGCGCGCCGATCGATACCGTCACCACGCCGGGCTTTTGCGGCATTTTCTTGCGCGGCCAGAATTCCCCGGCGTTGTGGGCGATCGGAACCACCGGCACGCCCATGCGAATGGCCAGACGTGGCCCGCCTGTCTTGTAGCGTCCCTTGCTGCCCACCGGCGTGCGCGTGCCCTCCGGGAACATGATGATCCAGCGGCCTTCCTGCATGCGCTGTGTGCCCTGACGCACCACGCTTTCGAAGGCGTCGGTGCCGCGCTTGCGATCAATATGAACCATGCGCAGCAACGCGATGCCCCAGCCGAAAAAGGGCACCCAGTGCAGCTCGCGTTTGTAGACGAAGCACAGCTCGCGCGGCATGGTGGAGGGCAGGAAGAACGTTTCCCAGGTCGACTGGTGCTTGGGCAGCAGCACGCACGGACCGTCGGGCAGATTTTCCATGCCTTCGACCCGGTAATCGATGCCGCACACCACGCGTGCGGCCCAGATCACGATGCGCGGATAGCAGATGGTGAACTGATAGCGCAGATGCAGCGGGAAAGGCGCCAGCAGGATGCAGCCGAAGGCGATCGGGATGACGGTCGCAATACCGATCAGCACGAAGATCGCGACGCGCAGCTTCTGCATCAGGAAGAGAGTCCCACCAGATGTTCGGCAGCCGCTGCCAGATCTTCGAAGATCAGCGTGCCAGGCGGCAGATCGTCGCGTGCGGCGGTGGCTGCGCCCTTGCCGGTGCGAACCAGAATCACCGGGCAGCCCGCCGCAGCGCCTGCTGCCAGGTCACGGTGCGAGTCACCGATCATGGGGGTGTGCTTCAGATCAACGTCGTAACGTCGGGCAATCTGCTCGATCAGTCCGGGTTTGGGTTTGCGGCAGTCGCAGTCGGCTTCAGGGGTATGAGGGCAGACGAACACGGCATCGACCTTGCCGCCGTGGGTGGCCAGCGCACGATGCATCTTGGCATGCATTGCATTGAGCGCGGTCATGTCGAACAACCCGCGTCCGAGGCCACTCTGGTTGGTGGCCACCACCACGCGGATGCCGCTTTGGTTAAGACGCGCAATCGCCTCGAGACTGCCTGGGATCGGCTGCCACTCGTGATGTGACTTGATGTATGCATCGCTGTCCTCATTGATGACGCCGTCCCGGTCGAGGATCACGATACGCATCATTGAGCCGCGAGCCTGGACAGATCCGCAAAGCGGTTCATCAGCTGATGCAGCTCGAACAGCAGCGCGAGCCGATTGTTGCGCAGCCTGACATCGTCAGCCATCACCATTACGTCTGCGAAGAACTGATCGACCGGATCGCGCAGCAGCGCCAGATGGCGCAGCATGCCGGTGTAGTCGCCGCGCTGGTAGCACGACAGTGCTGTGGGCGCGACGCCCAGCAGCGCTTCGCCGAGCTGCCGTTCGGCAGGCTCCGCGTAAGCCGACGGATCGAGCGCCAGGCCTTGTGAAGGATTTTTCTTCAGGATGTTGCCGATGCGTTTGTTGGCCGTCGCCAGACTCTGCGCTTCGGGCAGGTGTGCGAACGCCCTCACCGCGTCGAGGTAGGCCGGCACCTGGTCGATGCGTTGCGGCTCGAGACTCAGCACCGACTCGATCTCGTCCGAGCTAAAGCCGCGCTCACGCAAAAGGCCACGCAGCCGATCAAGCATGAACTGCTGCAATTCGGCCGTCACGCCTGCAATGTCACGTGGGCCTTCGATGCGTGCTGCGAACAGTCCCACGGCACGCGCCAGCCAGGCGCCCAGTTCCAGTTGAACATGACCGTCGATCAGCATGCGCAGCACGCCCAGTGCAGCACGCCGCAGGCCGTAGGGGTCGCGTTCGCCGGTCGGAATTTCCGCCACGGCAAAAAAACCGGCCAGCGTCTCGAGCTTGTCGGCCAGCGCCACGCAGGTCGCGACAGACGATGCAGGCAGCACATCGCTTGCGAAGCGCGGTCGGTAATGCTCGGCAATCGCATCGGCCACCAGCGCGTCTTCGCCATCGTTCAAGGCGTAGTAGCGCCCCATGGTGCCTTGCAGCTCGGGGAACTCGCCCACCATGTCGGTCACCAGGTCAGCCTTGCACAGTGCTGCAGCACGCGTAACCTGAGCCAGACTGGCGCCCTGCGACTCGGCCAGTTCGCGCGCCAGGATCTCGATGCGCTGCACGCGCTCGCCAAGTGTGCCGAGCTTCTTGAAATAGACGATGCGGGCCAGGCGATCGAGACGTGATGAAAGCGTGTGCTTCTTGTCCTGCTCGAAAAAGAATTTCGCATCGGCAAGACGCGCCCTGAGCACCCGTTCGTTGCCGTGCACGATGAGAGACGGATCGGAAGTGGCGAGATTGGACACCAGCAGGAATCGTTCGACCATCTGGCCGTGTGCATCGGTCAAGGCGAAGTATTTCTGATTCTGCTGCATGGTGAGGATCAGGCATTCCTGTGGAACACGCAGGAACTCGTGGTCGAATCGGGCTGCATAGACGACCGGCCATTCGACCAGCGCCGTGACCTCGTCGAGCAATGCGGCTGGCGCGACCAGGAGATGCGGCCTTGCCTGCTGCGCCAGGCCGGATTCGATTGCGGCGCGACGCTTGTCGAACGACGCGACCACAAAAGCACCGCTTAACGTGGCCTCGTATTCGCTGGCGCTTGCGATGGTGACGGGGCCGCTCGACAAGAAGCGATGGCCGAGCGTCGATCTGCACGATTCAAGGCCGAGTGCGCTGGCCTTGATCAGCTGATCGCCATGCAGCACCACCAGACCATGGGCAGGTCGTGCGAACTGGATGGTCGCCTCGCGGGCGGTGCCGGCGTTGATCTGGTAATTCATCAGTTTCGCGATCGGCAGCTTCTTGATGACGCCGTCAATCACGCTGCTGGCCACCTCACCCAGCACAGCGCCCGGAACATCGCGGGTCAGGTAGAGGAATTCGTTCTTGCCGTCGCGGGCGCGCTCGAGCGTCGCTGGATCGATGTCAGGTGCACCAAGCGCTGCCAGCTTCTTGAGCAGCGCTGCGCTGGCCTTTCCATCACTGCCGAAGGCGACCGATAACGGCAGGATCTTTTCCCGCACCACGCGCGCCTGAGCGTGGTCGTGCACGTCACTGATGATTGCAGCCAGGCGCCGCGGTGTGGCAAACAGGCTGACGGTACTGGTCGCATCGGCCAGTTCCAGCTGCTTGAGCGCCGCCAGCAGGCCTGCACCGAAAGCGTCTGACAGCAGCCTGAGCGAGCGTGGCGGCAATTCTTCGGTCAGCAGTTCGATCAGCAGCGGCGCGCTCATGCGGTCACTCCGGGGGGGCCCGCGTGGCCACCGTCGTGGCGCTCACACATCGGAAAGCCGAGGCGCTCACGCGCGTCCACATAGCTTTGCGCGATGCTCTTGGCAAGCGCACGAATGCGTTCGATATAGCCGTTTCGCTCGGCCACCGAGATGGCACCACGTGCATCGAGCAGGTTGAAGGCATGAATTGCCTTCAGCACCATTTCGTAGGCTGGTAGCGCCAGCTGCGCCTGCATCAGGCGCTTGGCTTCTGCTTCCCAGTTGCCAAACGAAAGCAGCAGCAGATCGACCGGGCTGGCTTCGAAATTGAAATGCGACTGTTCCACTTCGTTCTGCTTGAAAACATCGCCATAGGTCAGGATGCGCGCGCCTGCACCATCGTCCCAGCGTGTGTAGACCAGGTCATAGACGTTGTCGACATCCTGCAGGTACATCGACAGGCGTTCCAGTCCATACGTGATCTCGCCCGTGATCGGCTTGCACATCAGACTGCCGACCTGCTGGAAGTAGGTGAACTGGGTGATTTCCATGCCGTTCATCCAGACTTCCCAGCCAAGGCCTGCAGCGCCCAGAGTCGGATTCTCCCAGTCGTCCTCGACGAAGCGGATATCGTTCTTCAGGGTGTCGATGCCTAGTGCGCGCAGCGATCCGAGGTAGAGCTCGAGGATGTCGCTTGGCGCGGGCTTGAGCACCACCTGGAACTGGTGATGCTGGTGCAGCCGATTCGGGTTCTCTCCGAAGCGACCATCCTTGGGACGTCGCGACGGCTGTACATACGCGGCGCGCCAGGGCTCAGGCCCGAGCGCTCGCAAGAACGTGGCGGTATGCGAGGTACCTGCGCCGACTTCCATATCGATGGGCTGCAGCAGGGCACAGCCGTGCTCGCTCCAGTACTTCTGCAGGGTCAATATGGTCTGTTGGAAGGTCAGCATGCGAAAAAGCAGGGTCAGGGCGCCAGCAAGGCGGCCATTTTAGCCTATGCGCCGCGCCCGCCCCGGGTACGCCTGGTGGCGCGTCGTTGCTCGACCGCCATGACAGCCAGAGCCATCGCGCAAAGCAGCCACAGTGGCCAGTCGGTGACCATGCTGTACGGCGTATCCCCGCGCATCGGCTGGACCGAGACCGACAGCGCTGCGCGCGAGAAGGATGGCAGCAGCGCCTTGACTACGCCGCGCTCATCGATGTGCGCGGTCATGCCGGTATTGGTGGCGCGCAGCATCGGGCGCGCGGTCTCTCTGGCACGCATGCGGGCGATCTGCAAATGTTCTGGCAATGCCAGCGAATCACCGAACCAGGCCACGTTGCTGGCATTGACCAGCACGCTGGCCTTCAAGGCCTGGCGCGCGATGCGGGCACCGAACAGATCCTCGTAGCAGATGTTGAACGCCACCGGTCTTCCGGCCAGCATCAGCGGCTCAGGGTCGCGTTCGCCCGAGGTGAAATCACCGAGCGGAATTCTGAGGAGTCGAACGAACCAGTGAAACCCGAGCGGCACAAATTCGCCAAACGGCACCAGGTGGGCCTTGTCGTAGCGCATCAGGTGGCTCGAACCGGGCGAG
>CAZZVZ010000260.1:0-5289 GCA_964657655.1 Gammaproteobacteria bacterium
TGTTGCATGCGATTGCAACCAACCTGGAGGTGGGCCCGCACCAGATCGCGGCCGCCGCCTTCACGCTCGTCATCATCGAGATCGTGGCGATCTTCGTGTTCGCACTCGGATACGCCTTTCTTGGCGTGATTGTCCATCCGCAGGGCAATGCCCCCGGGGTGCCGATCAGCGATGCCGGCACGCTGATCTATTTTTCCTTCAGTGCCTTTACCACCGTCGGGTATGGCGATGTCATTCCGATCGGTGGTCGAACGCACGCCATGGCAGCTGCAGAAGCGTTTCTTGGCAATGCCTACAACGCGACCTTCTTCGGCACCGTGGTCCTCAAGATCGTATCCAGCGTTGAGCACCGTCAGGGCAACTCGAACTCCTAGGGCGTACAGATTGCGCATGGGTAGAAGTGCCACGCACGAGGGGCGCCTGCTCAAATCGAGCTTTGGCCCGTCAGTAACTGATTGATTGAAATGAGAAAATCCGCCCACTAGGCGGTGTTCATGACGGCTGACAAGTTATTCGCAGAGGGGCTTGCAAACTGGCGCAAATCAAATGATAATCATTCTCATTCCAATTGTTGCTCGCCGCCGATGTACATTTGTGTCTGTGCTGCCGTTACCGATCGTGCCATCCGCGCTGCAGTTGCGGAGGGCGCCAATTCGCTGGATGATTTGCGCATCGACCTCGGCGTTGCCATGAACTGTGGCAGCTGTGCGCACGCTGCCGAGCACGTGATCTGCGAGACCAAGGCCAAGCTGATCCGCCTCGATCCCTACCAGATGCACGGTGACTCAGGGGATTGCGAGCGTGTTGCCGCCAATGCGGGTGTTGCGTCTTTGGATCAGCCTGGCGCCCGTGAGATGCCACAGCGCGTCTGGCCCATACTGGAAGTCGCCTGAGTTAACCGCAATCCTTCGCAGTCCGCTGCGGCGGTAAGGAATTCATGAAGTCTAGCGCTCTGGTCATTGACCATCTCAACCAGCAGCTCACCAACGAGCTGACGGCGATCAACCAGTATTTCCTCCACGCCCGCATTTACCGGCACTGGGGGCTGACCGAGATTGGGGAAATCGAATACAAGGAGTCGATCGGCGAGATGAAGCACGCCGACCGGCTGATCGAGCGCATCCTGATGCTCGATGGCTTGCCCAACCTGCAGTCTTTGCACAAGATTGGCATCGGCGAGGACATTGTCGAAATCCTCAACAGCGACCTGGCCCTTGAGCGCGGCTCGCAGATCACGGTCAAGAACGGCATTGCGGTGTGCGAGACGGAACGCGATTATGTCTCGCGCATGGTGCTCGAGGAGATCCTGAATGACACCGAAGAGCACATCGAATGGCTCGAAACCCAGCTCTCGCTGATTGAAAAGGTCGGCCTGCAGAATTACACCCAGTCGCAAATGGGACACGGCCCCAACGAGTAGCACAGCGGCGCGTCCACGACGCGAGCAGTCGCGGTGTTTAGCCGATACGCTGATACCTGGCCTGACTCCTGGCGCGCCGCCTGGCTGCATCTTCCTCGCGGTCGCGCGGCGCGGCGTTGGTGACCAGCGATTCAATCAATCTGCCAGCGACCAGCGCTACCTCGTCGACTGCACTTTCGAACACTGCCTGATTGGCCTGTGACGGCTTGCTAAAGCCGCTTAGCTTGCGCACGAACTGCAAAGCTGCATCGCGAATTTCCGCATGCGTGGCAGGAGGCTCAAAGTTAAACAGCGGGCGGATATTGCGACACATGTTTTGCTCCTAAAACGTTCTGTTTGGTGCGCTGGCAACTGCAATCTTCGCTGCTCGCGCGGCAGGGCGCAATCGCCAGTGTGGCTTGACGTGACGCATTTCCGGCATCAATAAATAGGTCGCATGTGCAGCAAGACCGGAGTACTCTCAATGGGTCCGGGCCGTAGTGGCTCCGCTACTGACCCTCGTTGTGCAATGCGGCTCACTCCGCACCGCACGGTGAGCCTGCCGACCGCGCATTGTGAGAATCGCGCTGACGGCTCTAGCACGAAAGCACACGATGTCAGAGCCCCGCGCCTCGCAAGAGGTCGAGCACGCCGACCGGCTTCTGGAAGTCACGCGCCAGCGTGGACTTTTGAAAACCGGCGCGCTGCAGGACGCGATTTTCAACAGCGCATATTTCTCCAGTATCGCCACTGACGAAAAGGGTGTCATCCAGATCTTCAACGTCGGTGCGGAGCGCATGCTCGGGTACGTGGCGGCTGATGTGGTCAACCAGGTGACGCCGGCTGCAATCTCTGATCCTGCTGAACTGATCGCGCGCGCAGCCTCGCTCAGTCGGGAACTCGACACCCCGATCACCGCAGGTTTTGAGGCGCTGGTCTTCAAAGCCTCGCGCGGCATCGAAGACATCTACGAACTGACCTACATCAGGAAAGACGGCAGTCGCTTCCCGGCCATCGTCTCAGTCACCGCATTGCGCGATGCGAGCGACCTGATCATCGGTTTCTTGCTGATCGGTACCGATAACACAGCCAGGAAGCAGATCGAGGCGGCCAGAGCGGTGCTTGACCAGCGCTTGCGTGATCAGCAGTTCTATACCCGATCGTTAATTGAATCGAACATCGACGCCTTGATGACGACCGACCCGCAAGGCTTCGTGTCAGACGTCAATCAACAGATGATTGGGCTGACCGGCCGAACCCGCGACGAACTGATCGGCGCGCCATTCAGTTCATTCTTCACCAACCCGGCAGCGGCTGATACAGCGATCCAGCGCGTGCTTGCCGAGAACAAGGTGAGCGATTACGAGCTTACGGTGAGAGCCCTGGATGGACGTGAAACCGTGGTGTCGTACAACGCCGCCACCTTCCATGATCGCGACCGCAAGCTGCAGGGCGTGTTCGCCGCAGCACGCGACGTCACGGATCGCAAGCGCTACGAGCTGACGTTGCAGGAGAAGAACTTCGAGCTGGAGCATGCCAGCCGCATGAAGTCGGAGTTTCTCGCCACCATGTCGCATGAGCTGCGTACACCGCTGAACGCCATCATTGGCTTTTCTGAAGCTTTGAAGGATGGTCTGCTGGGCCCGTTGAGCGATATCCAGCTGGAATACACCGGCGATATCTTTACCAGCGGCCACCACCTGCTGTCGTTGATCAACGACATCCTTGACCTGTCCAAAGTCGAGTCGGGCATGATGACCCTCGAACTCGAGCCGCATGACTTGATCGGATTGCTTTCCAACAGCCTGACCATCGTTCGCGAGAAGGCAAGCGACCGCGGCGTGCAACTCGAACTCAACATTCCGGTCCCTTTTGAGCCGCTCCTGCTCGATGTCAGAAAAACCAAGCAGATCGTCTACAACTTGCTTGCCAACGCTGTCAAATTCAGTGGTCAGGGTGAGCTGGTCACGCTGAGCGCGATTCGTGTCACACGGCCAGCGGTCGGGCTCTTTCTGGAAGGCTGGCCCAAGCAGACATTCAATTTGCCGGACACGGCAGACCAGGAGTTTCTCGAAATCAGCGTGCTGGACAAGGGCATTGGCCTGGCCGCCGAGGATCTCGGACGCCTGTTTCAGGCATTTACCCAGATCGAAAGCGGTCTGTCGCGACGCTTTGAGGGAACCGGCCTCGGTCTGGCGATGGTCAAGCAGCTCGCCGAACTCCACGGCGGCACCGTCGCTGCCACCAGCCTGCCGCAGCAGGGCGCGCGCTTTAGCGTGTGGCTGCCGCTACGTCTTGCGCCTGAGCCCGAGACGGTGGCGTCCGGCTCGTTGGTCGCGGCGAATCCGCCGCTTGCCAAGCTCGACATCCGGGAACAGGGAGTCTAAGACCATGTCAGTGGTACTTGTCGTCGAGGATAACCCCGCAAATATGAAGCTGACGACGCTGCAGCTGCGCCATGCCGGCTATCAGGTGCTCGCCGCCGCAGATGCAGAGACGGGCCTCATGATGGCCCAGTCGCAGCGTCCTGATCTGATTCTGATGGATCTGCAGTTGCCAGGTATGGATGGCTTGGCGGCAACCGCGCTGTTAAAGGGTGACGTGCGTACTGCCGGGATACCGGTGGTGGCGCTGACCGCCATGGCCTGGCAGGTGGACCGGCAAAAAAGCAAGGCGGCAGGCTGCGACGCCTACATTTCGAAACCGGTCGCCTATCGCGAACTGCTTGATGTGATCGGGATGCTGCTTGCGACTCCGAGTGGTGTGTTGTGAGCGCCAGGGAAGCGTTGGTGGGTGAGGCTGAACGCGCTGCCACCATCCTGATCGTCGACGACAAGCCCCTCAATCGGGGCGTGCTGGAGTTATTTCTCGGCGCCGGCGGATACCTGACGCGCAGCGCGGCGAGTGGCCGCGAAGCGCTCGACTCGCTCGATGTCTCCGTGCCCGACCTCATCCTGCTCGACGTGGTGATGCCAGACATGGATGGCTTTCAGGTCGCAAAACTGCTCAAGGCCAACGCTGCGACGCGCAATGTCCCGGTCATCATGGTGACGGCCCACGATGAACGCAGTCATAAACTCAAAGGCCTGGAAGCGGGGGTGGAGGAATTTCTCACCAAGCCGGTCGACCGCACAGAGCTGCTGCTGCGCGTGCGCAATTTGCTGCGTGCCACGGCGTTCACCAACTTCATCATGCAGCATCACGATCTTCTCGAAAAGGAAGTGGCGCTGCGGACCACTGATCTGAGGCGTTTTCGTACCGCCATGGATGCCACGGCGGACGCAATCTTTCTGGTCAGCCGCAACAAGATGCGCTTCATCGAAGTCAACGCCACTGCCTGTCGCATGTTCGGTTACAGCCGCGAAGAACTGTTCGAGATGGGACCTGAAGAGCTGCATGCGCAGACTCACTCGGCGGTGTTCGACGCTTATCGGGACATGATCGACAAGGGCCACGGCACCGATCACCTGGTTGAGGCGACGCTCAAGCGCAAGGACGGTTCAGCCATCCATGTCGAGATTTATCGCCAGGCGCTGCTGTCGGATGACGAGTGGATCATCGTCGCAGTGGTGCATGACATCAGTGAACGAAAGAGATCCCAGAAATACATCGAGCAGCTGTCGCATTACGATCGCGGCACCGGTCTGCCCAACCGCAGCATGTTTCAGGAAACGCTCGCGCGCACGCTCGCCAGTGGCAACGCCAAAGAATGGCGGCTGGCGATCATGCTCATCGACCTCGACCATTTCAAGTCGGTGAACGATGTATTGGGGCATCTCCGGGGTGACCAAGTCCTGACCCTGGTTGGCCAGCGCATCATCGGATGCGTCAGGGTGCGCGACACAGTGAGTCGTTTCGGAGGTGACCAATTCGCCTTACTGCTGCTGGTG
>CAZZVZ010000261.1:0-5282 GCA_964657655.1 Gammaproteobacteria bacterium
ACGATGGCCAGCACCATCACGGCGGCCGTGCGTCGGCCGCCGGTGCCGATGGCCTGGATCAGCTGTTCGCGCAGCCACTGATTGGCCGAGTCGCTGTCGGTGGTGTCATGCCAGTACATGTAGAACTGGATGGGCGGCACATCGAACGGGAGCGGCAACACCTGGTTCTTCGAGACCCGGTTGGCAGCGCTCGCGTAGCTGCCCAAAAGGGTTAGCACGAAGTCGCTCTGGCGCACCACCTCGCAGGCGGCCTCGTAGTGTTGTGCGTGCAGACGCACGTGACGCTGCAATCCGAGCCGGCTCAGTTCGATGTCCTCGAAGGCGGCCGCGCGCGGGCGCGACGTGACCACGATGTGGTCCTGCTTCAGATAGGTCTTGAGGTCGAGCCTGCCGCGTTTCACGGCCGGGTGATCTGGTCGCGCCAGCACCACCAGACGATCGGTCAGGATCGGCCGGTGGCGGGTGCTTTCGCCGACCGGCAGGAGCGGCACATCGATCGCCACATCGACCACACCCGCGGCAAGATCAGCTTCGAGCGTGCGGCGCTCGACATGCGAGGCAGATACGTCGATATGCGGCGCGCCACGGTTCATGCGGCGCATCAGCGGTGCCAGCAAGGTGAGCTCGAGCGAGCCGCGCAAGCCGATCTTGAAACGGCGTGCCATGGATGACGGATCGAACTGCCCAAATCGGTTGAGCGCGATCTCCAGATCGCGCAGGCACACCCGTACCGGCTCGATCAGATTGCGGGCCCGTGCGGTCGGTGCCATGGAGCGTCCGGCGCGCACGAAGAGCGGATCGTTGAGTGCCTCGCGAAGCCGTCCCAGGGCATGACTCACGGCCGGCTGGGTCAGATTCAGCTTGCGGCTGGCCTGGGTAATACCGCGTTCGTTGTAGATGGCATCGAACACCACGAGAAGGTTGAGGTCGAGTTGCGATATATGCACGGAATTGATACCTGCTTCGTCCTATTATTCATTGGAGATAGTATATCCAATCCCTTATCCTGCTGCGAAAGGCCAACAAAAGAGCCTGGCAATAAAGCCGCAACCCAGGAGACAGAAACAAATGCGTGTAACCATCGTAGGTGCTGGCATTGCGGGGCTGACCACTGCCATTGCCCTGCACAAGATCGGCGCCCAAGTCACCGTTCTCGAACAGACCAAGACGCTGCGCGAAATCGGCGCCGGAATCCAGATTGCAAGTAACGGCGCGCTGGTGTTGCGCGAGCTTGGCCTCGAAGAGCGTCTGCGCCAGGTGGCCGTCGCCCCGCTGTCTTACGACTACCGCGACCTCGAGACTGGCCGCCAGCTGTTCGAAGCCCCGCTTGGACCCGAAGCCGCAGAGCGCTACGGTGCCCCGCTCTATCACGTGCACCGTGCCGACCTGGTCGAGCTGCTGGCCACGGCGCTCCCCAAGGACAGCATCCGCTTTGGTGTGCACTGCGAGGAATTCGGCCAGACCGATGAGCACGCGTGGGTGCGCCTGCCAGGCGGCGAAGTGATCGAGAGCGATCTCCTGATCGGTGCTGACGGGATCCATTCTGCGCTGCGCGAACACATGCGCGGTCATGAAGAAAAGCAGGACGCACACATCCTGATGTGGCGCGCGCTGATTCCGGCCGACAAGCTCACGCACATCACACTCGAGCCGCGCTGCAACCAGTGGTTCGGCCCGGGCCGCACCGTGATCTCCTACTGGGTCAGGCAAAAGCAGCTGTACAGCATCCTGGCCTCGGTCCCTTCCCAGGAAGTGCACCGCGAGTCATGGACCGACAGCGGCGACATCGAGGACATGCGCGTGTCGTTTGCCGACGCCGAACCGCGTCTTAAAGCACTGCTCCATGAAGTGAAGTCGTGCTTCATCACCGGCATGTACTACCGTGACCCGGTCCCCGGCTGGAGCGATAGACGTCTGGTCCTGCTCGGTGACGCCGCGCATCCGATGGTGCCGTTCCTGGCACAAGGCGCGTGCCAGGGAATCGAAGACGCCTGGGTACTGGCCAAGTGTCTGGAACGTCAGCCGGATCTGAACGCTGCCCTACAGGAGTACGAGGCGCGGCGCTACCCGCGCACCACGCGCATCCAGGCGGGTGCACGATCGATGGTCAAGCTGATGCACGAACAGGATCGCCAACGCCTCGCGGCACGCAATGGCCGCTGGCGCGGCATGGCACGCATCGACCCGCTGGCGGAAACGTCCTGGGGTTTCTGCTGGGACTACAACGTGGTCCAGTCTCTCGACCAGCCGCCAGGCCATGTGCGCGGGCTGTCGTCGACCATCGAAGGCTTTACGCTCGAACGGCCCGAGGCCAAGCGCGCCTTCGAATTGTGGAAAGGCGCGATCACGCCGGAAGATGCAGCGCGCGGCTACGACGGCGTCAGAGTTGCCTACGATCGCTTTCTGCTGAGCCACTTCCCCATGCCAGAAGGAACAGCGCGCAGCGAAGCCGAATACGGTGGCGTCAAGTGCGTTGCCATCGGTGTGCGCCAGGCCGATGCGCCGGTGGTGCTGCATTTTCATGGCGGCGGTTACGTGGTTGGCTCGGCGAAAAGCTCCGAAGAATACGCAAGCCGGCTGGCCGCGACGCTTGCCGCCCAGTGCATCACGGTGGATTACCGCCTCGCACCCGAGCATCCCTATCCGGCAGCACTCGATGACGCCGTCGACAGCTACCGCGCGCTGGTCGCCTCGGGTGTGCCAGCCTCGAAGATTATTCTGAGCGGCGAATCTTCAGGTGCGGGTCTCGCCATTGCACTTGCGATGGCGATCCGCAACGCCGGCGATGCACTTCCCGCCGGCATCATTGCGATCTGTCCGTTCGCCGATCTGACCTTGAGCGGCCCGAGCGTGAAACAGTTCGATGGCAAGGATCCCGCCGCCAACCGCGACACCCTGACCTTCTGGGGCGCGTCCTACTTCCAGCGCCATGACCCGCACGATCCGATGGTCTCGCCCCTGTTCGGCGACTTCAGAGGACTGCCGCCCATGTTCCTTGCTGCGAGCGAAGGCGAAGTGCTGTTCAGCGACACGATCCGCGTCGCCGAACGGGCCACGGCTGCCGGGGTCGCGGTGACGATGAAGAACGTGACCGACTCGGTGCACGTCTTCGTGGTGTTTCCATTCCTGCCTGAAACCGCAACCACGCTGGGCGAGATCAACAAGTGGAGCGCCACGCTGCCAGGTGCTAGAGGCTCGTCACAAGAACCTTCGAAGGAGACGGCCGAGCGCCTGGCCCACGCCGCCTGATCGCGGCTGCAAATGTTGAGACCGCCTGCAGGCGGCAAACAAGAACTTTGGAGGAGACACACAGATGGATGCAACCACGACGGGTTACACCAGGGCCGAGAAGACCAATGTGCTGGCATCGACCATGCTCGGCTACGCGCTTGATTTCTACAACATCCTGATCATCGCGTTCCTGATGGGGCCGATCCAGAAATCGCTCGGCATCACCTTGACCGAAGCCGGTGTCATCACTTCGGTGACACTGATCGGCTCGGTGCTGGGCGGTATCCTGTTTGGCTGGCTGGGAGACCGCATCGGGCGCAAGAGCTCGCTGCTCTGGACGCTCGGGCTGTTCTCGGTCGGCGCCATCCTGTCGGCCTTTGCTTGGAACTTTCCCTCCATGCTGACGTTTCGTGCCATCACGGGCATCGGACTCGGCGGTGAATGGGGCGCGGGCATCGTGCTCTTCAACGAGGTGTGGAACAAGAAAAGACGTGGCCTTGGCAGCTCGGTGGTGCAGGCCTCGGCCATGGTCGGTCTTGCCGCAGCTTCGGCGGTCGCCGCCTGGTCGATTGCCAACTTCAGCGTCGACTGGTCGTGGCGCGTGGCCCTCATGACGGGTGGCACGCCGATTCTTCTCATGATCTACGCCCGTATCTGGATGCCGGAATCAAAGCTCTGGAGCGAATACCAGGACCTGAAGGCGCGCGGTCAATTGCCCCCTGAAAAAATGAATGCGCGCACGCCGCTGGTGGAGATCCTGAAGGGTGCCTCGCTGCGATACACGATTCTCGGCTGCCTGGTGGTGTCGGGCTACATGTTCGCCTTCTACAGCGTGTCGGTGTTCATGCCGAGCTATATGAAGACCCTGGGGGCCACTCCCGATGTGGTCCGATCGGTCACGCTGATCTTCGCTGCAGTGCTCGGCATCGCCTTTTTGCTGTTTGGCTGGTACAGCGACGAACACGGCAGAAAGCTCGGCGTGGTGGTTCCGATGATCGTCAGCCTTGCGGGTTTTGCCGGCATCTACGTGTGCGCCAAGACCGTCTTCCCCGGATCTCTGTTGAGTTGGTCGCTGTTCGGCTGGTATCTGGTGTGGGGCGTCGGTCAGGCCGGTGCCGGATTGTTCGGACCCTGGTTCTCTGAACTCTATCCCGTGGAGTTGCGGGCAACGGCAGTGTCTGCGGTGTACGTGGTCGGTCGCGGCATCGGCAGCCTCGCGCCATTCATCGTGCCTGCCATCGCCGCAAACACGGGCAGCCTGGTGACAGGCATGATGCTCGGGCTGGTCGCGGCAGTGGTCTACCTGATCGGCTCGTTCCTGTTGCCCGAGACCGCTGGCCGGGACTTCTCGGTAATCGAGTCGAAGGCACGTGCCGATGCAACCGGGGGCGGGCCCTCGACGCCCGAAGCCGCAAATATTCGGGTACCAAGTGCAGGCTGAGCATCGATCGCTGACGATCTGACATCAGGGAGGTTTCGATGCGGGCTGGCCTTATCAAAGGACGGTAACCTTCAGAAGGCCAGTCTGGCCGGAACGGGCGCGAAATGGGATACTGAACGATCGTTCCCTTATTTGCGCCGTCGTGTCCGCCCTGCCTCGTCCCACCGAAACTCCGCTCGAACTGACCGTCTCCGTGCGCACGCTGTGCGAGTTCGCCGCGCGTGCCGGCGATCTCGATCTGCGCTTCACACCGAGCCCGACAGCCAGCGAAGGGGTCGCAGGGCACCTTCTCGTGGCACACCGCCGCCCACCGCATTACAGGCGCGAGATCGCTCTGACAGGGGTGTGCCAGGGCCTCGTGGTGCGCGGCCGTGCTGACGGCTTCGATCAACAACAAGGACAGCTCGAAGAGATCAAGACCCATCGCGGCGACGTCGAGCGCATCAAGTCCAACCAGCGCGCCTTGCACTGGGCACAGCTCAAGGTCTACGGTGCCCTCCTTTGTGAAGCACAGGAGCGCAGCACAATTCGCCTCGCGCTGGTCTATTTCGATCTCAACAGTGACGAGGAAACCGTTCTCGTCGAACAGCATTCGAAAGCCGATCTCTGG
>CAZZVZ010000262.1:0-5268 GCA_964657655.1 Gammaproteobacteria bacterium
CATCCGGTGGTCGAGGCCAATCACCTCAATGATCAGGCGCTGGTGCGCTACTTCGACCTCGACTGGCACCACGTGATCCGCTGATGCAAAGGCGCACCTTCTTGACGGCAGCCGCTGCGGCTGCCGCGCTCGGCGCCATCGGCTACCGCCGCATGGAGCACCTGAGTGTCACAGTCGATTATCCCGGCCGCAGTGCCGGACACCGGCTGCGCGACGGCGGCCAAGGTGTTTCATCGGGTACCCCGCTGGCCTTTGACGTGGTGGTGGTGGGTTCTGGCATCGCAGGTCTGAGCGCTGCCTGGAAGCTCGCGCGGCAAGGCGTCACGAACGTCGCCCTGCTGAGCGGGCCGGAGCGCTACGGCAACGCGGCCGCCCGTCGCAGTCACGATCTGGCTTATCCGACCGGCGCACACTACCTGCCACTGCCGTCGATGGAGTCGATGCACGTGCGCGAGATGCTGTCGGATTTCGGCGTGATTCTGTCGGACCCGTATGCAGAGCGTCCCACCTACGACGAGCGCTACCTGCTGCATTCACCAGGCGATCGGGTGCTGTTTGATGGCCAGTGGCAAGACGGCTACCTGCCAGTCGAAGGCGTGGGCGCTGCAGAGCGTGACCAGCATGCACGCTTCTTTGCGCTGATGGACCAGTACGCGAGTGCGCGTGGCAGCGATGGCAGGCGCGGCTTTGCCGTGCCGCTTGAAATGGCCTCTGGCGATCAGCAGTTCGCGCTACTCGATGCAACGGACTTCGATAGCTGGCTCGACGCACACGGCTTTACCGCGCCGACGCTGCGCTGGTATCTCGACTATTGCTGCCGTGACGACTACGGGCGCCATTCGGCCGAGGTGTCGGCCTACGCCGGCATCGCCTACTTTGCTTCGCGCGGCGGTGAAGCGAGCAACGCCGAGCGTGGCGCGGTGCTGACTTTTCCTGAAGGCCTGGCTGCGCTTGCAGGCCATCTCGAACGCGCCGCCATGCTCAAGCCCGGCAATCTGATCGAGGCCATGGCCACCCGCATCGAGCCTGACGGGAACAGGGTCAGCATCGATTGTGTCAGGCTCGACCCGGCCGCCTCGTTCGAGCCGCTTCGCCTGTCGGCCAGGGCGGTGGTGGTGGCCATGCCGCTGTTCGTGGCCGAGCACGTGGTGCCAGGTCTTGCCGGCATGGGCTTTGCCGGAGCGGCGCACATGCCGCGCTATGCACCGTGGATGGTGTCGAACTTCATCATGTCGGATTTTCCCGAGGAGCGTGCTGGCAGTGCCCTGGCCTGGGACAACGTGGTCTACAACCAGCCGGACCTCGGCTACGTGGTCTCGACGCACCAGGACATTCGCCAGAGTCGTCCCGACAGGAGCGCATTCACCGCCTATTCGGCACTTGCCGACATGCCGATCGAACAGGGCCGCCGCTGGCTCGACAGCGCTGCACCCGATGCACTCTTGGCGCGCGCAGCGCGTGATCTGAAACTCGCCTACGGCTGGCGCCTCGGGCCTTGCGTGGAGGCGGTCGAAATCACGTTGCGTGGCCACGCCATGGCAAGCCCTGCGCCAGGATTCCTGTCGAACCCGGGCATTCGTGCGCTGCGTGGCGCGCGCGGCGCGATCCAGTTCGCACACGCGGACCTGTCGGGTTACTCGGTCTTTGAAGAAGCAGCGTGGTGGGGCATGCGTGCTGCCGACAGCATTGCGCGCACGCTGAAGGCTTGATGGCCTCGCGAGCTAGGCGCGCTGCGGCTTGAAGAGATAGTGCGCCACGCCCCACTGGCTGCCGTTTGCATAACCAAACAGTTCGGCCACCGCCATGTAGAACATGCGCCAGCGCTGGAACCAGCGGGCCGCGTCCGCGCCGTAGGTGGCCTCGAACACCGGCATGATGCGGTCCCTGGCGCGGTCCATGCCTTCGAGCCAGTGATTGGCGGTGCTCTCGTAATGGCGGCCGTCGACCCACCACTGGTTCTCAACTGCGAGATGCTCGGGAAAACACAGCAGCAGCGACTGTGAGGGCATCAGGCCACCGGTAAAGAAATAACGTGTCATCCAGTCGGAATCGTCGTTGTCGCTGAAGTGATAGGCGAATTCGCGATGGGCAAACACGTGCACGAACAAACGCCCGTCCTGCTTCAGCCAGGCCGAGACCTTCTTGAACAGTGCGGCATAGTTTTTCATGTGCTCGAACATTTCGATCGAGGCGATGCGGTCGAAGCCGCCGCCGAGTGCGGCGGCGTCGAATTCGAAGTCGACGATATCGGCCGTGATGATCGACAGATTCGACAGGCCGCGCTCGGCAGCGCACTTCATGATGAATTCGCGCTGGCCGTGCGAGTTCGAGATGCCGGTGATCGAGGCGCTCGGAAAGCGCGCGGCCATCCACAGCGACAGCGAGCCCCAGCCACAGCCGAGGTCGAGGATGCGCTGCCCGTCGGCCAGGCCGGCGCGCGCTGCTGTCAGTTCCAGCATCGCGATCTCGGCTTGGGCAAGCGTTTCATTGCCGTTTGGATAAAGACAGCTCGAATACTTGAGGCAAGGCCCCAGATGGCTGTGAAAGAAAGCGGCAGGAACTTCGTAGTGCTGCTGATTGGCGCTGGCAGTTTCAATCGCGATCGGGCTGGCGCGCAACTCGCGCACCAGCGCGGCAAGGCGTGCCACGGCTGCTTGCGGTCCGCCCATCCCTTCTTGCTTCAGGCGCGTTCGCATCAGCATGCGCATGCCCAGCCGGGTCAGTGCGTCAGGCACCAGACCTCGTTCGCACCAGTCGATCAGGCCGACCACGCTCTGCGGGGCGACGACTGTGGCGGCGGGGGGTGCTTCAATGGCTTGGCTCAACGGGTTCTCCAGCAGACGGATGAAAGGATGCGTCGCGGCCGCGTCAGGAACGAGGCGTGGACTTGGGTGGCCAGGGGAAGAAGGCACTGGTGGTGGCGATGTAGTCGGCGTATTCAGGGCGACTCTTGGCGGTCTGCGCCTCCGTCATGGGAATGCCCGAGACACGCAGCAGCAAGAACCACATGATGAACGGCGGAAGCAGTGTCAGCACCAGCCACGGCGCACCGATGGCGAGGATGGTGTACACCGGCCAGTGCAGGCACTCGAAGAAATAGTTGGGATGACGCGAGTAGCGCCACAACCCTATGCGACACACACGTGCGCGATTGGCAGGGTCTTTCTTGAAGGCTTGCAGCTGGGCATCGGCAATGCCTTCGCCGATCACCGAGATGGCCATCAACAGCACGGCTGCGATGAAAATTGCCGCATTCGGTGTGCTGGGGCGGTAGCAGGCCACCAGAAAGCCGAGCGACAGCAGCATGGCCAGCACCACCTGGAACTGGAAGAACCAGAACATGTTGAAATCCGCCCTGGCGCCCCATTCGTCACGCAGGCGCCGGTAGCGGCCATCCTCGGGTTTGCCGGTGTTGCGAAAAAACAAGAAGGTGCCAAGGCGGATGCCCCAGGCACCGCCCAGGAGACCCACCGTCAGGCGCGTATCGCCGTCGCCCGTGCCCACCAGGGCATAGAACACGGCGGTGAATCCGACACAATAGGACCAGACCGGATCGACCATGCCTGCGTTCTTGGTGGTGCGCTGGCGCAGCCACACGAGCGTGAAGACGATCACAAGGATCACGGCGGCGGCGACAACGGCGGCGATGGGGTGCATGATGACGCTTGGTGGCTGACCAGCGTGTATTGTCCTGCAAATACGCACACGCCAACGTATCGGATGCAGCCAAAGCAGGTCGATGCGACAGTCTTTTTCGATTCATGCCCAGCTCTAGCCCTCCTTCCCTTGCCATCGTCGGCACCGGACCGGTCGCCCGCACCCTCGGGCGCCTGCTGGTCCGATCGAGCCTGGCACCCGCTCTGGTGATCGGACGCAGCCGCAGCAGCGCGCTGGGCGCGGCTGCATTCATTGGCGAGGATGCGCCACTGCCACTCTCGGCAAGTGCCAATCTGGCAGATGTCTGGGGTGCCCGCGCCGTCATGCTGGCGGTTCCCGACCGCGCCATCGCTGCGGTCGCGAGCGACCTGGCGCGACTCAAGGTGATCGAGCCCGGCACGCTGGTGTTCCACTGCTCGGGCGCACTCGACGCGTCTGTCTTGGCCCCATGCGCAGGATTGGGGGCGCTCACGGCAAGTGTCCATCCGTTAACCAGCTTTGCCGACCCGGCCACACTGATCGAGCGCTTTGCCGGCGTTTTTTGCGTCAGCGAGGGAAATGCCGCAGCGCTCGACCAGATCGAACCGGTGTTTGCTGCAATCGGCGGGCGCATCACGCGCCTGGCAAGCAGCGCCAAGGCGGCGTACCACGCCGGTGCCGTGCTGGCGTCGGGCTATCTTGTGACCACCATGGCAGCAGCGCTCGCGGCCGAAGGGCTGGCCGGCATCGATGCCGAAAGTGCCCGGGCCATGCTCGAACCGCTGCTTCGAGTCAGCCTCGACAATGCCTTAAAACTTGGCCCAGTGGCCGCCATGACAGGTCCGCTGGTGCGTGGCGATGACGCGGTGGTGCGGCAACATCACGCGACGCTGGTCAGCGGCGACGCCGCACTCGGCGAGTGCTATGCAGCGTTGACGCGTTACGCCGCTCATGTGCTGGGGCGAACTGATCCGCTTCACCGGGAGAGAACTTGAAGCAGCGCCAAATGGTGATCGATGACGCGCTCGCCTGTTTCGATCGCGGCGAACTGTTCGAGACGCTGGCGCGCCGCGTGGCCTATGCGAGCGAAAGTCAGGACGCCGCCCGGGCATCCGTGCTCAACGACTATCTCGATATCGAGATGCGTGAAAGCCTTGAGGCACTGGGCTTCGTGGTCGCCCTGTTTGCCAATCCCGTGCCGGGCGGGCCGCCATTTCTGATCGCCAGGCGCATTGAGGCAAGTGCCTTGCGCACGGTGCTGCTGTACGGGCACGGCGATGTGGTGCGCGGTGACGCGGCGCGCTGGGACGAGGGCCTCGCCCCGTTCACGCTGACGCGGCGCGCCGATGCCTGGTATGGCCGCGGCAGTGCCGACAACAAGGGTCAGCACAGTATCAACCTGGCCGCCATGCAGCAGGTGCTCACTGCGCGCGGCGCACTCGGCTTCAACGCCATCTGGCTGTTCGAGGTCGGCGAAGAACGCGGCTCGCCTGGACTCGATGAATTCTGCGCCAGGCATCAAGAGGCACTGGCGGCCGACGTATTTCTCGCCTCGGACGGACCGCGCCTGAACGCCGCCAGCCCGACGCTGTTCCTTGGTTCTCGCGGCTGCTGTAATTTCGAACTGAGCCT